>JAHEKB010000005.1 GCA_024638525.1 Bacteroidota bacterium | reverse complement strand
GTATCTGTTAAATTACTAGGAGCATTGAATATGGAGCACATCAATTTGGGTAATCTGAACACCGCTTTGACCGATGCTGGTTTTGCTGATCAATTCAGCAGACCAATAACAAGCTATGGAATCAGTTTAATGTTTGGCAGTAAGGATGGAGGAAAAATTCCATTCTATGCGGGTTATGACATGGGTTTATTCAGAGGTGGAGAGGTAGTTGGTTCGAATATAAGTTATGAGCTGAGAGGCTTTTACATCAAGGATATTTTCTATTGGAATTTAACAGCAGCCACTAAGTTTATTGATATTATGCCGGGGTTTGCCCTTGGCTATGAACAATTGAAATTGGTAGCGGAAGAAATGAGTCCTCTGGCCAATGATCTTCAGAATGGTTATTTGGGTTCAATTAAGAGCACCAATTATGTGAACCCGGCAATCACTGCCGACCTAATGCTGACCACAGATATCAATCTAGGTTTTGTGACATTAGGATATTTGGTCGGTTATGGATTCGATCTGTCCAAAACAGAATGGAGAACCAATGGCAGTTTGATCAATGGCTCCCCAGCCACTTCGCTTTCAGGCCTTAGTCAGTCTTTTAGGTTAGGGTTTTTCTTCTAAAGCGATCAATTCTTCAAGCAGGAGTTCCTCCCTAACAAGAAGTTTTTCAAGAGTCTTATTCTCGCGTTGTAAGTCTACACCCAGTTTACTCAGCTGCTCGTGGTCGTTTTGTGCTTGCAGAAGTGCAGTCTCCAGTTTTGCAATCTTCTCCTTGAGTTGTGATTTCTGAGATTCTACTTTGTCCAGCTTTTGTTCCAACCGACGTTTATTATTCTTATCCTCATCGGGCTTGCGCCAATTCTTTGCAGCTTTTTGGTCTTTTGTGCTCTTGGCTTCGGGGATACTTTCCCTGTTCTTGGAATGAGGAGAATTAAGAAACTCAGCATAGGTCCCAGGATATTCCTTTACTTGCTTGCTATCGATCCACCAAATCTTGTTGGCTAGCTTGTCTATGAAGTATCTGTTGTGAGAAACAAAAACCAAACTTCCTTCATAGTTCTGCAAAGCTTGTATCAACAATTCAATTGAAGCGATATCGAGGTGGTTTGTAGGTTCATCCAAGAGCAAGAAATTTGCTTCGCTTACCAGGGTTTTCGCCAGCGCTACCCGGGCCTTCTCACCGCCAGAAAGCACCTTGATCTTTTTATAGACATCATCACCGCCAAAGAGAAAACATCCCAGTAATGAGCGCAACTCAGCTTCGGTCTTGTGAGGAGCTGCATGTTGTAATTCGCTCAATACCTCCTCTTTTAAATGTAAGCTTTCCAATTGATGCTGGGCGTAAAAACTCGCATCTACATTATGTCCTTCACTTCTTTGCCCTTCAAATTGTTCGGTATTGGCAATAATTCTCAAGAAAGTAGACTTACCTGTTCCATTGGCTCCAATCAAAGCAATCTTATCTCCACGACTGATTTGTCTGTTGCAGTTCTCAAAGAGCTCTAGTTCACCAAATGTTTTGTTTATACCCTTGAGGTCCATCAATACTTTTCCAGAAGGGCGAGCTATTTTAAAATCTATGCTCAAAAAAGATTCATCGCTATCTATTTCTTCGACCTTTTCCAGTTTTTCAAGCATTTTGATCCTGGATTGGACCGCCTTGGCCTTGGTTGCTTTATAACGGAATCTATTGATGAATTTTTCCTGATCTTTTATATACTGCTTTTGGTTTTCGGCTTGGCGACTCAATAGATCATCGCGTTCTACCTTGGCCTTTAAATAGTGATCATAGTTTCCTTCCCAAAGATAGAAACGCTGATTGCTGAGCTCTGCAGTCTTATTGGTCATGCGGTTGAGGAATTCCCTATCATGAGAAACGATCACCACACTGCCTTTATAAGTACTTAGATAGTTTTCCAACCACAGAATAGAAGGAAGGTCTAAGTGATTTGTTGGCTCATCCATAAACATGATATCCGGCTGAGAGAGCAACATTTTTGCCAGGATAGCGCGCATTCTCCAACCTCCTGAAAACTCTTTCAAAGGGCGGTCAATTTCTGCGGTTTTAAAGCCTAGACCTTCAAGGATCTCCGCGGTCTTATTTTCCATTTGATAGCCGTCCAATTGAGAAAACCTTTCCTGATGGTCTGCTAGCTTGTGGAGATTGTCTTCAGAAGGGTCTTTCTCTATTTCAACCAACAACTGATCTATAGTATGTTCAATTTCCAAGGCTTCTTCAAAAGCTTGCATTGCGGTTTGCAAGACACTGAGCTCCGGATCGTCGCTGATCATGTCTTGACTCAAATAACCAATTTTGAGAGTGCCTTGCTTATTGATATTACCTTCTCGAAGCTCATATTGTCCTGTAATCAACTTTAGTAAGGTTGATTTACCGGCACCGTTTTTCCCAATTAAAGCAATGCGTTCATTTGGTTTAATAAACCAATCGATGTTCTTGAAGAGGTAATTGCCTCCAATCTCAAATGATATATCTTGAAGATGAAGCAAGGGTCAATCCAATTCATGGCCCATTTTGGCCTGCTTTGTCTTGAGGTATTCCAAATTGTGTGGATTGGGATGGACCTTCAGTGGCACGTTATCGACGATCTCAAGCCCGTATCCAATAAGGCCTGAACGCTTCTTGGGATTATTAGACATCAGGCGAATCTTATGAACACCAAGGTCGCGGAGTATTTGAGCACCAACGCCGTAATCCCGCTCATCCATTTTGAATCCCAATTGCAAATTGGCTTCTACTGTGTCTAAACCCTCTTCTTGCAGTTTATATGCTTTCAATTTATTCATGAGCCCAATTCCTCTCCCTTCCTGATTCATATATACAATAACTCCTTTGCCTTCCTTTTCAATCATTTTCATGGCTTGCTGGAGCTGTTCGCCACAATCGCATCTGCACGAGCCAAAAATGTCCCCAGTCAAACAGGATGAATGAACACGGACCAAAACTTCTTCATCTTCAGCCCAGCTTCCTTTGATGAGGGCCAGATGATCTCTCATATTGCTTGTCTGCTTATATGCTATCAAATTGAAGTTACCAAAGTCTGTTGGCATAGCCACTTCGATTTGCCGTTGGATCAAGCTCTCTTTTTCCAAGCGGTATTTAATGAGATCTGCTATGCTTACGATCTTCATGTCAAACTTCTTCGCGACTTTCAGCAAGTCGGGAAGTCTTGCCATGCTTCCATCTTCATTCATGATTTCCACTATACAGCCGGCTGGTGCGAAACCCGCCAATCGAGCTAAATCAATGGAGGCTTCGGTGTGTCCGGCTCTGCGTAATACTCCCGCTGTTTTGGCCTTTAAAGGAAAAATATGTCCGGGTCTACCCAATTCTTCTGAAGGGGTGTCTGGATTGACTAGAGCTTGTATGGTCTTGGACCTATCTGAAGCACTAATTCCGGTTGTGGTTCCATGCCCGATAAGATCTACAGAAACGGTAAAAGGCGTTTCAAACTGAGCAGTATTCCTCCCCACCATCAGCTCGAGATTTAATTCTTCACAACGCTCCTCTGTTAAGGGAACACAAATTAGTCCTCTACCTTCTTTTGCCATGAAATTGACCATTTCAGGGGTCATGGATTCAGCAGCAGCCACAAAGTCACCTTCATTCTCGCGATCTTCATCGTCAACAACGATGACCATCTTGCCCGCCTTAATTTCGGCTATGGCTTCTTCTATGCTGTGTAGTCTTGACTCGCTCATTAGTGGGCAAAGGTTGATAAAATAACTCATATTTTGAACTAAAGTTTTAAGTGCTAATTAGTTTTGTTCTCCGACAGTGAAGATCCTTCTTTTAGCAAATAGATTCCCCTATCCACCTTATAGAGGAGACAAGTTGAAAATTTTCAACCTGGCAAAGCGGATGTCTAGAGATCACGAACTCCATTTGCTGACTTTTTACCAGAAAAGAGATGAACTCAAGTATTTAAAAGACCTAGATATGTATTTCAAGAGTATTTCTACAGTTTACCAACCCAAGTGGAAGTCAGTATTGCAGTGCATTCCGGCCGTCTTTAGTAATGTTCCTCTTCAACTGGCCTATTTCCGAAATGCCAAAATGCATAAAGAGCTAAGTAGTATTATTGACCAAGTGGAGATAGATGTTGTACACACGCAACATTTGCGAATGTCTCAATACAGCAAAGATTTATCATTGCCAAAGGTGCTGGACTTGCCCGATGCATTTTCACTGTATTGGAAGAGGCGTAAGGAGACCAAAAGACCTTGGTACTTGCGCATAGTGGACAGCTTGGAAATTAGCAGATTGGTCAAGGCTGAAAAAGTGATAAAAGAGTACGATCTGAGTTTGGTTTGTTCTAGGGAAGACAAGCTCTATTTGGAAAAACTTCACAAGGCTAACAACCTCAGAATTTCTTTAAATGGAGTGGATCTACACAGTTTTAATGCAGGAGAAGGACACGATTATTCTCTGGAAGATCGCATTTTATTTACTGGCAATATGGATTACGCTCCCAATGTGGATGCCGTCTTGCATTTTGTTGATCAGCAATGGGCAAAGATACTGGAGGAACGCCCCAATGCTAAGCTGATTATTGCGGGTCAACGTCCTGTGAGCAAGGTTCAAAATTTGGCAGATCACAATATTAGCGTAACCGGATTTGTTCCCGATTTAAGTGAAATGTATGCCAATGCCACAGTTTTGATTGCTCCACTGAGATTTGGCGCTGGAACTCAGAATAAGGTTTTGGAAGCCATGGCAATGGGCTTACCTGTGGTGTGCACTCAAGTGGGCTTTGAAGGTTTGGAAATAAAAGAGGGTCAAGGGGTGCTAATGGGCAAGACTGAAGAAGAGTTCAATAGCAAGTTATTGGGACTATTAAATTCTGAAAAGCTGCGCTCTGAAGTTGGATCTCAAGGCAACCGCATTGCAGTGGATCGCTTTAGTTGGGACATCGTGGCCCAAGGACTCATTAGCTATTTAAATCAGGCACGTCGGTCTTAGATTTTTCCCTTTATTTGTCTCATGAGCGATTGGCTACAAGAAATGCCTGCGTGGATGAGCATTCTACCACCATTGATCACGGTTCTGTGCGCATTATGGCTCAGAGAAGTGTTTACCGCTCTTTTAATTGGCATACTGTCCGGTGGACTCATCGTCGGCTATTATTCTGAAGGATTTATTGGCATGTTATCTGGGCTGCTAAAACCAGTAGATCACCTTGTAAATGCCCTGGTTCCAGCTGATGGTGATTCAGGGCATATGGCAGTTATTTTATTTTCCTTATGGATAGGAGGTATGGTTGCGTTGATTAGTGCAAATGGCTCAATGCATGCTTTGGTCAATAAAATCTCAAAAAGAGCTACCAACAGAAAGAGCGGCCAGTTTGCGACATGGCTTATGGGTATCTTGATCTTCTTTGATGATTTCGCAAATACCATGGTTGTCGGAAACACAATGAGACCATTGACTGACCGCTTGAACATCAGTAGAGAGAAATTAGCCTATATAGTAGATTCCACGGCAGCGCCCATCGCCGCAATAGCACTCATTACAACCTGGATAGGGGCAGAACTTCAATTTATAGATGAAGGAATACAGCAGCTGAGCGGTTTTCCTTCGGGAAAAAGCGCTTATTCCGTTTTCTTAAACTCTCTTTCCTACATGTTTTACCCCATTTTAACCTTGATATTTATTCCTATTCTGATCTGGACTGGCAAGGATTTTGGCCCCATGCACAAGGCAGAAAGCCAGCTTGAATATCAGCCTAAGACTAGAGATGAAAATACAGTTAATGAGGGTAAGATATGGATGGGACTAGTGCCAATAGCAGTAATGATCATCGCCACCTTATTGGGTTTACTGCTTACTGGTTACAGCGAAGAATTATGGCAGGCCAGAGAGGTTTCTCTGGGTCAAAAGATAGCATTGATCATTGGTGCTGCGGACTCCTATAAAGCCCTGTTATGGTCGAGTTTTAGCGCATTGACATTAGCTGTTCTGATTAGTTTGCCCAAAATGGGTTTAGAAAAAACCATGAATGCCGCGGTTTCCGGTTTTAAAAAGATGCTGCCAGCAGTTATCATATTGGTACTTGCATGGGCATTGGCTGGCGTTACAAAAGAGATGCATACCGCGGAGTTCATTTCTTCAGCACTTAGCGGCAATATTTCTCCTAAATTGTTTCCCGCTGCGACTTTTGTTCTCGCCGCTATTATTGCCTTTTCAACCGGCTCGAGTTGGGGTACGATGGCCATACTCTATCCCGTAGTTATAGGTACTTCTTGGGCATTGGGAAGCTCTGCGGAACTCGGAATGCAAGAAAACTACGATATTCTGGTCAATGTAATTTCTTGTGTTCTAGCAGGTTCAGTATTGGGTGATCATTGCTCACCCATTTCGGACACGACCGTACTCAGCAGTTTAGCCACGGAATGTGATCATTTGGCTCACGTCAAGACCCAATTGCCATATGCAATTACAGTTGGTGTAGCGGCGCTTCTAATAGGAACTTTGGGCACCGCATACGGCTTGAATAATGGCCTTGCCTTCTCATTGGCCATAGCTGTCCTTTATTTTACTGTTTCATATTTTGGTAAAACCACCTCATGAAAGGCTAGAGGGGGTTTGCTATCCATATCTTTGTCAAGCTTTATGGGAACTGTCTTAAAGCAGAAAAACAAGGAAGTAAAGCGCAAAATCTCGCGATTGGGCCTGCTTTATTTGATAGCCGCACTGATTGGATTCAGTCTGTTGGCTTATCAAGCCTATAATTTAGTAAGTGGCCAGGGCTTCAAAAGAATCAATTTTGACATAGGTGCATTGTGGGATTCCAATGAGAGTCGAAGTTTGAGCGAACCCATTCTATTAGACGATATTGTTCGAGAACATGTAGATCAACGTTATATCATTCCAGATGATCAAAAACCATTGCCCAATATTGATAAGGAAACACATAAACACGGGGTTCATTCATTAAGGCCACAGTTTGTGCAAGACGAGGGTTCAAGCAGAAGAATAGAAGAGGTCTTGCAAGTACAGCAAGAACTGAGTAGGATAGAATTGTTGGATATCCCATTATTTCAGGAAAACGAGCTTATGCTGAAGTATATGAAGCAGCTCGAAAAAGAATATGTATTTAATCCCAATGTCACTCCTAATAAAGGGAGGTTTTTTATTGGTATCAGCTTTGCACCAAGCCTGAGTTATAGAACACTGAATTATCGACCTGACAAGATAGTAGGAGTTGCGGTTTCTGGTAATACGAGATATACTTATGGAATGACAGAAACCTACAGAGAGGGATCAGATCGTCCTATTTCTACTTTTTTCACGGGTCTGGACTTGGGTATAAACCTCAAAAAAAGAATAAGCATAAGAACTGGAATATACTACTCGGTTTACGGCGAGAGCATAAGTGTTAGCAGGATCTTCAGTGAGGATCTCAATCGTCAAAATGCTAGCTATTACGATCAAACACCGCTGTATCATTCGCCAGAGAACGAGGCAAATAGTGCGGCCTTAGATTACGAGAATAGATATTCTTATTTTGAAATTCCTCTAAGCGTTAGCATCGAAGTTATCCAACGCAAGAAATCGTCCATTGCGATTGACCTAGGGGCCTATGCTCACCGATTGGACCACGTGAATGCAATGATCTATGATTTTGAAACGGATTACTATTATTGGTTACCAAAAAATGATTTGGAAATTTATAAATCATCCGGCTTAGGTCTCAGTGGCGGTTTCCAAATTTCTCAATTCATTGGAAGCCAAGTTGAGTTCACCGTCAATCCTCAGATGCGCTTTAATCTTCATTCGACTTTTGAAGATTGTTATCCCGTGGATCAGAAGCAATATTCTACTGGACTGCGTTTGGGTGTAAAGCGCCACTTTAATCTATAAATAGCTTTTACTAGCGTTCAATTGGGCTAAATAAAGATTTATCTTTGTACCCTCATGAATAAGGTATACATAGTTTCAGCAGTTAGGACTCCAATGGGCAGTTTTAACGGCTCGTTGAGTGGAATTAGCGCAACAAAACTGGGCTCAATTGCCATAAAAGGAGGGCTTAAAAAGGCGGGTATCAGTGCCGATCAAGTAGACGAGGTCTATTTTGGCAATGTATTGCAAGCGGGATTGGGTCAAGCACCTGCTAGACAGGCTGCACTCTTTGCAGGATTGCCCAAAGATGTTCCCTGTACCACCGTAAACAAGGTTTGCGCGAGTGGAATGAAATCTGTGTCTTTAGGAGCGAGCTCCATCATGCTTGGGCATAATGAAATTGTAGTAACTGGAGGTATGGAAAACATGAGTCAGGTACCACATTATCTACCCAATTCACGCAAAGGATATAAATACGGAAATTTCACTGCTATTGATGGTTTGGCCTTTGATGGTCTACGTGATGTCTACAATGATTATATGATGGGAAATGCCGCAGATAGGACTGCAAGTGAGCATAAAATTAGCAGGGAGGAGCAAGACGAATTTGCAATTCAATCATATAAAAAAGCTGCTAGTGCATGGGATGCAGGCAAATTCAGTGACGAGATTATTCCAGTAGAGATTCCACAGCGCAAAGGAGATCCTATCGTCATGGATCGCGATGAAGAATACACAAATGTGCGCTTTGAAAAAATACCTCAACTGAGACCTGTTTTTGAAAAGGAAGGAACCGTTACTGCTGCCAATGCCTCGACCATCAATGATGGAGCAGCCTGCATAATTCTAGCTAGCGAATCAAAAGTCAAGGAATTGGGGCTTGAAGCAATAGCGAGAGTTGTGTCCTTTGCAGATGCTGCACACGAACCGGAGTATTTCACTACTGCGCCGGCTAAAGCAATACCTATTGCCATCGAACGAGCTAATTGTCAATTATCAGACATCGACTTTTTCGAGCTGAATGAGGCTTTTTCTGTTGTTGGTCTTGTAAACAACAAGCTTTTGGGATTAGATGAAACCAAAGTTAATGTGAACGGTGGTGCTGTAGCATTGGGGCATCCATTGGGTGCATCTGGTGCGAGGATCTTGGTCACATTATTGCATGTACTTAAGCAAAATGGCGGGAAATTAGGTGCTGCGGGTATCTGCAACGGTGGAGGAGGTGCAAGTGCGATGGTTATCGAGAATATTTAGCACTTAGAGCTTTATAATAATAAAGCGCCAGCTATTTAAGTTAGAAAACACAGATGCGCGCAAGCATATTCATATCTTTTCTTCTGTTTGTCAACTTGGCTTTTGGGCAGAGAAGCAAGCCCGATACGACCTATTTCGATTCTATCCGGAATATGGAATACCAATTGGAGGGTTTGAGTTATAACATTATTAACAGTGAAGATGAAAATGAGCGGATAACCAGTTGCTTTTACTTTATTCAAACCTTGAAGAAGGCATTGAAAGTGCCGGGCTCCTATGACTATGATTTCAATGGATTACGCACTGTTTCGGTACTCAGACCCGATGATAATCAATTCCGGATCTTTACTTGGAACCTTTTGCTAGACAGCGGAGTCTATCGATATTTTGGAGCCATTCAAATGAACAATAGAGACAGTTTGGTTCTCTATGGATTGTACGATAGTTCAGATCACAATAGGGATATTTACTATGCTCAATTTGACAATCGTCATTGGATGGGCGCTCTGTATTATCAGGTACACCACTATCGATGGAAGAAAGAAGACCATTATATTTTATTCGGTTGGGATGGTCAAGATGCGCGCACGAATAGAAAAATTATAGAGGTTTTGAGCTTCGATGAAGATCAGAAACCCGTCTTTGGCAAAGAGATATTCAGTGTAGAAGGTGATGTGCAGTCGCGGATGATCTTTGACTTTTCAAATAATACAGCTATGCTGTGCAGATATGAAGAGCAAGAGGATAAGATTGTTTTTGCCAATTTGATTCCGATAAATCCACTTTTCGAGGGCAGGTACGAAACCTATGTTCCGGATGGCACCTATGATTATTTGGAATTTAAAAAGGGGTATTGGTATAGATATCCATTTCTGTTCGAAGATAGAAAGGAGAATTCCTTCGAGCTTCGAAATGAATAATTAGATTACAAACCTTTCGCAAACAATTGCAGTTGCCACTGCAGCATTTAGACTCTCAGCCTTTCCTAAACGCGGAATTGAAATGGGGATATGGTCTGTGGCTTCTAGGAGTTCTGGACGAATGCCATGAGCCTCGCTTCCTATGAGAATCACAGCGGGGGATTCTACAGAAACGCTTCGAAAATCTTTACCGTTCAATACGGTTGAGTAAACTGTCTTGCCCCGCAAATAGTCTTCTAAATGAAGATAACGCACTGCGATGCGAAGAAACGAACCCATGCTAGCCTGTATGCATTTTGGATTAAAATGATCAACGCTATCTAGAGAACATACTACTTCATTGAGGCCGTACCAATCGGCGATGCGAATGATGGTTCCCAAATTTCCGGGATCATTAATTTGATCCAATGCTAAGGTAAAAGATGCACTTTTATGGTTGAGTTGTTTGATTTTGGCAATGGCGAGAATGCCAGACGGATTCTTTTGACCACTTAATTTAGTGTAGAATTCTTGTGATACACAAATCTCCGTGTTAACATCACCTAATTGTTGTGCTAAGTGCTCGTCTTTGCACACTATATCCTTCACTTCCCATTCACTATCTAGTAACTCCAAGACGGATTTTAGACCTTCTACTATAAATAGGCCATATTTTTGCCTGAATTTCTTGGAATGGAGCTGATGGTATTGTTTTAGCTTATTCTTGGATATCACTGATGGTCAGAGCAAATCTAATATATACTTGGTTCATACTTGCCATACTTTTCGGCGCTTGCTCGGTTACTAAACTGGTTCCTGAGAATCAACACTTACTCACAAAGAACAATATTGAGTTGGATAGAAAAACCAATGTTGATCTTTCTGAACAGGCCAATTACCTCGGTCAAAGACCCAACAGACGTTTAGGGCCGATTCGTTTCCATTTAAGGGCATATCAATTTGGAGCCAAAGGATTACAGAGGGGCAAGGACAGCACTTGGTGGAGAAAGACTTTGATCAATATTGGAGAACCCCCCGTGATCGTCGATACTGTGAGATGCGAGTTGAGCTCAAATCGCTTGTCGGACTTCTACTTCAGTAAAGGATTCTTAAACAACAGCGTTAGCTATAGCATCGAACAAAATCCTTGGTTTAAGAAACGTGCCAAAATAAGATATATGGTGAGCCTTGGTCAAGTTCAAAGCATTGGACGCCTCAGTTATAACTCAACGAGTATGGAGATCGAGCGCCTCATAGACAGCAGTTCAGGCAAATCCTTTCTCAAGGTAGGACGTCTCTTAGATTTTCAGAGTATTCAGAAAGAGCGTGCTCGAATAACCCAGCTGCTTAAAGACCGCGGATATTACTATTTCAATAATTCTTATATCGACTTTAGTTTGGATACCAACCGCAGTAAATCCGAAGTAGATATTGTTGTAAATATCAGAAACAACAGAGACTTAGCACCTCATCTCAGGCAGAAGATAAACCGTGTTTTGGTTCTTGTTGGCGAGGGTAGCAACACCGATACCATTGCAGAAGATGGCATTCAAGTCTTATTGAATTCCTATTATATCAATCCAGAAGTATTGGTTAATAATATATTCTTTAGACCAGGGGAATACTATAATGCCAGTGAAGTGCAGCGAAGCTATTCCAGCTTATTGGGAGTAGGGCTTTTTCGTTTTGTTACCATACGGTTCAGTCCAGCTAGGCGGGATAGTGCAGAATTGTTAAATGCAGTTATAGTCCTACAAACAGCAAGCAAACACGATTTTATCTGGGAACCTCAAGCCATAACCACTGAGCAGGGTTCGGGTATAGAAGCCGCTGCTGAAAGAAATTTTGGTATTGGAAACAATATCAGCTTGAGAAACCGCAACGTTTTTGGAAATGGGGAGTCATTTAACATAAACCTGAGTACCGCACTAGAAACCCAGTTTAAGTCGGATAGCATTCGAGCATTTAGCAATTTTAGACAAAGTGCAAGCACAGAATTGATTATACCTACTCTTCTGTTCTTTAAGCGGAAAGACTGGAATCTTAGCACAAAGAGCACAAAGTTTACTGCTAGTTATCTCTATGACAGAAATGTAAACTATGTGCGGCATGTTCTCCCTTTTAGTTATTCGTACAATTTCCAACGAAAGAAGACCATATACACCATTACCCCCTTGAGAGTTAGTTTTAACCGGTCGATTGTTGAAACTAGCTTTTTAGATGGTCTCAGCCCAGAATCCAAACAATACATCAACCAGCTGTTGACCAACAATTTAATCAGCGGCCCATTGTTTAGTATGTATTGGAACAGCAAACACAAAAACCCCAAAAGATACTGGAGCATAAGGTCTAACCCACTTGAACTTAGCGGAAACTTATTTACACTCTATTACAGATTGTTTAGTCAGCAGACGGGTTTCAATAAAGAAGTGTTGGGAGTGAAATACTCGCAGTATGCAAGAACTGATATCGATTTGAGCTATTTGCATACGGCCGACGAAAACAATGCATTCGCCTATCGATTTTATGCGGGCATAGGGCTGCCTTATGGGAATACGGAATTTCTGCCTTTCGAGCGTCGATTTTTTGTAGGGGGTGGAAACAGCTTGAGAGCTTGGCGCCCTAGAACCTTAGGGCCTGGAACCTATTCTGATGACAACAGCGGTTCAATCAGCATTGAAAAAACAGGAGAAATGATGTTGCAATTCAATACGGAATACCGCTTTAACATCATCAGAAATTTTGTCAATGGTGCCATATTTGTTGATGCGGGGAACATTTGGAATTTAAAACCGAATGACAATTTCCCCAATGGAGAGTTCAAAGGATCGGAGTTCTACAGGCAAGTTGCCCTTAATACAGGTCTGGGGATGCGCTTTGATCTTAGCTATCTCGTCTTCAGGATCGACTGGGGTCTGGCCTTACATGATCCAAGCGATGAAGCTGGCAATAGGTGGGTAATCAGAGATTTTAACTCCCTGAGTTGGATTGGTGAACATTCAGCGCTTAATTTTGCCGTCGGATACCCCTTTTAGCATGTTTAAAACAAAAACCGTGATTAAGGCCATTTCCATGGCTTCTATAATACTTTTTACCTTTTCTTCTTGCGGTGATAAAGACCAACCGGGAGGCGGCGGTTTCAACCTCTTCACTTTGGAAGATGACATAAGCTTTGGTGCACAGGTTTCTGAGGAGATCGAGAGTGATCCCATGAACTATCCTATTTTGGATAGCGCTCAGAACACCGCTGCATACGGCCACATTTACCGAATCCGCGACAGTGTCTTGCAAAGCGGCAATGTGGTTCATGTTGATGACTTTGTTTGGCAGGTGAGAATAGTTGAAAATGATTCAGTATTAAATGCCTTTTGTACCCCTGGTGGATATATTTATGTCTACACCGGATTGATCAAATTTCTTGATGCAGAGAATGAACTGGCCGGAGTAATGGCCCATGAGATTGCACATGCGGATGAGAGACATTCAACAGAAGCGCTGACCAAGGCGTACGGCATTGATGTGCTGTTCAGTGTACTTCTGGGAGACCAAAGCGTTATTTCACAGGTAGCTCAGGGTCTTTTGAATCTGAGATACAGCCGACAAAATGAGTCTGAATCGGATAGAAGATCTGTAGAATATCTGTACCCGACGGCATATGATGCAAGAGGAGCAGCAAAATTCTTTGAAAAACTCTTGAGTGCTGGGTCTTCCAATCCCCCAGAATTTTTGAGCACACATCCAGACCCCAGCAATCGCGTTGAAGATATCAATGAACTCTGGGAAAGTTTGGGAGGCAAAGTCGGAGAGACGTATCCGACACGTTATCAGGAATTTATTAATAGTTTACCCTAAATGGAATTGAACAATGCCAGATACACCATAGGTGGTGTATCAGTTCATGACATAGTTCGCGAGCACGCTGCACCGGTCTATGTTTATGATTCGGAAAGGATAGTAGCTAACTATCATCAATTGAAAGATGCATTCAAAGGTGTCAATGTTAAATTGAAGTATGCCTGCAAGGCCCTCAGCAATATTAATGTGTTGAAGCTGCTCAAAACGGAAGGAAGTGGACTTGATACGGTTTCAATACAAGAAGCGCGAATAGGATTAAAAGCGGGTTTTGAAGCTAAAGAAATCTTGTTCACACCAAATTCAGTGGGTTTTGACGAGATTAGAGAGGCCGTCAATATGGGCTTAGCAATCAATATAGACGAATTGGGAATTTTAGAGCAATTCGGAAGTGAGTTTGGTTCTTCAGTTCCCTGCTGCATACGATTGAACCCTCATATTATGGCTGGGGGCAACTCACATATTTCCGTAGGACATATCGATTCAAAATTTGGTATTTCGATTCACCAAGTTCCGCACATAAAGAGAATAGTCAAGAATTACGGCATTCATGTAAATGGTTTACATATGCATACTGGAAGTGATATTTTGGACGCAGACGTATTTTTAAGAGGGGCTAAATTACTCTATGATGCGGCCGCTGAATTTGATGAATTGGAATTTATGGATTTCGGCTCTGGATTTAAAGTTAAATACAAGGAAGGTGACGTTACTACCGATATCGAGGACATCGGTCAACGCATAAGTGCCAGTTTTAAAGAGTTCTGCAAATCCTATGGCAGAGAACTGGAGTTGTGGTTTGAACCCGGCAAGTACATCGTTAGTGATGCGGGTTATTTTTTAGTGCAGGTAAATGTGGTGAAACAGACAACTTCGACTGTTTTTGCAGGTGTAAACTCTGGACAAAACCACCTCCTTCGCCCCATGATGTACGATGCTTATCACAAGATTACCAATGTATCTAATCCAAATGGCCCAGAACGGATTTATTCCGTAGTTGGTTACATATGCGAAAGCGATACGTTGGGATATGATCGAAGATTGACCGAAGTTAGGATAGGGGATATCTTGGCCATAAGCAATACTGGGGCCTATGGTTTCAGTATGAGTTCAAATTACAATTCAAGGCTGAGACCAGCAGAGGTGCTTGTCAAAGACGGCAAAGCGCATTTAATACGAAAAAGGGAAAAACTGGAAGATCTACTTGCCAATCAAGTTGAACTGGATATCTAGAACAACTGAAAACTCTGCTTATTGAGCAATATTCCTTCGTGAAGGATTTCAAGTCTATGAGATCCGGCTTTGTATTTGGCATCTTGTGAAAAGAAAATGGTAACTACCTGTTCTTGACCATCGTACTCTATTTTTTGAGACGTACTGTAGAGTTCATCACTATTTGTGAGTTGGTCTATATCATTGGCCAATACTTCACCGGAGGTTCCTATAATTCTCAATCTGATATCCTTATCTCCCTTGGGAATTAAGTCTGAAGCCCTCAATTTGAAACTGATTTTTAGCTTGCTGACTTTAGAGGCCTTATAGGTATCCTCTGTATCACCACCCTTCTCTCTCAAAGGCGAAATATTTAGTTCGCTAAGCTGTAGCTGTTTGGCCCCTGAAAGACTGCGGTTTAAAATCCCATTCTGTTCCTGAAGACTATCCCGGGAGAGCATATAGACCTGAGCATCAATGCTGTACTGATCCACGGCATTTCTAGCTATGCTATACAATTTCAAGGTCTCATCAAGCTCTTTCTTGTATTTGGTGTTTTCCTCTTGCAAGGCTTTAATTTTTGCATCTGCCGCCACTAAATCGGCCATTCCGCTTGCACTTGCAACTTGACTGCCTCCGCTGTTTATTAATTCATTTACTCTCAGCCTAGTAGATTGGAGTTCTTGGAGTTTGGCTTCTATGTCTGCTTTCTGTATGCTGTTCTCGTCTACTAATGCCAGATTTTGATTCAGGGTTTCTTCCAGCTGATTCGCAGTTGCATTTAAAGCAGTTCTCAATGAATCCGCTTGAAACCTGCTTTGCTCCAGAAGGGCAATCATTGCTTTTTGATCCTCAGGAGATGCGGCATTTTTAGCATATCGCAAAAAAAGAAAAACGTTTAAGGCCATAGAGATCAGGAAAAGAGCAATGAAGAATCTCAAAGAGCCTTTATTGGTTTTTGCCGTTGAAGAAATTTGATCAGTCATTTTGGTGTTGTAAAAATAGTAATTCTACACTTGACGGCCTATTGATCTGAATAGCTAGACCTTCAATGACAAAGATTTTAGTTAATTGCGTCCACACTTTTAATGGACTAATAGTATCAGCAATTGAAAAACTTCTTCTATAAGCTCTTTAGATATGAATTTTGGCCATGGTGGGCGATTTTTTTGCCGCTGGTTCCGGCGTATATTCTTTGTGCAATTTATACGAGAAGGCTCTTGTATTTTACCGCTGTAAACCCTAGCATACACATGGGTGGATTCTTTGGAGAACAGAAAAATGACATCATGGAGTTGGTGCCTAATGGATACAAGTGCAAAGAGATTTTGGTTAAGGCAAATGCAGAACTTAGCCCAAGTAATCTCAAAGATGCCGACTTGAGTTTCCCCTTATTTGCTAAGCCTAATGTGGGAGAGAGGGGTTTTGAGGTGAGAGAGATGTCAGAATGGGAGGATTTGAGGCTTTATGCGACAAAAGGATTTGATTTTGTGATTCAGGAAAAATTAGATCAGCCTTTAGAGTTAGGGGTGTTATTTCATTCAACAGCACAGGGTGGGAATATAAGTTCACTGTGCATCAAAGAGTTTATGAAGGTCAAAGGAGATGGACTTAAATCGGTCAACGAGCTTATTTTAGATCATCCGAGACATCGATTGTACCACGCCTCCATAGTTAGAGATCATCCTGATGTTTTAGACAATATTCCGGAAAGGGGTGAGTACCACGTGGTTCATAAGATTGGCAATCACTGCAAGGGTACCCGTTTTAGAAATGGGAATGATGTCATTAGCAAGGAGATGATGGACAGCTTTGCTAAAATGTTTATTCAAATAGAAGGTGTGGAGTACGGTAGGTTTGACGTCAAAACGGAGAGCATTCAGGCGCTAGAGCAAGGAAACTTCAAAGTATTTGAATTAAACGGGGTCAGCGCTGAACCAGGCCATATTTACGATTATAAGAATGTATTCTTTGCATATAGGGATCTTTACAAGCACTGGTTCGTATTGGGAAAACTGGCAAAAAAGAACATAAAAAAAGGGGTGAAAACCACCCCTTTTTTAAAGTTTTTTCAACAGATATACAATCACTTTTTAGCGTAGTGGGCATCGTATTTAGACCAATCAATCTTGCCCATGAATTTCTCTTCTAGGCAGGTCCAAGTGCTCTCGTCTCTCCAATTGCCTCGTCCATAAGCAAAACGCGCTTTCTTCCAGCTTCCATACCTCTCGTAATTATATCGTAGATAGTGTATGCCTACTGCCAAGTAGTTTCTTCTAGTTTTACCTCCGTTTAGATCCAACTTGTCGTACCAATAGTCGAAAGTTTTATCTATTACTTGAAGGTCACCCATGTCAGTACCTCCATTCGTGTTCTGGATATATCTCCAGCCACTTTCATTATTGCCGATTTCTAAGACCAGTTCAAAGGGAACTCCAACTGCTTGGCAAATGGAGTCCGCAACTTCAAAAACTGATTTACTTTCAGTAACAGCCTGCGTTTCATTGGTTTGCTGCTCTGTGTTGTCATTGATCAACAAATTCTTGATCTTGCTGGCAAATCCGAGCTCATTGGCCGCTAACATGAGGCCAATGGTTACGAGCAATGCTATGCTTGTTCTTAGAATTTTCATGATGTTCTTTTTTGATAGTCTCTACCGATAGGTCAGCGTTATAGAATTTTTAAATATTCTACTGCAAAAATAGTGCTGTAACTGCCCTCCATGGGGCCTCCCGTTTTACACAATGTACCTGTGGCGTTAACGATCATTGTTTGTAAAGGTTTGATTTAGAGTTGTTTGAAATTGTTATCTCAGCCTAAGGTCATATGTGAATAAACCCTTTTGAGTAAAAACTTTGTTCCCATTATTGTTCAATTCCTCTCATAGAGAGATAGCGTTCAGCATCCAGAGCAGCCATACAGCCAGAACCAGCCGCAGTTACAGCTTGGCGATATATCTTGTCTTGAGCGTCTCCACAGACAAATACTCCAGGAATATCGGTTTTGGTACTATCGGCTTTAGTTATAATGTAACCCGCATTGTCCATTTCCAAATAATCCTTAAAAATGTCTGTATTTGGCTTGTGTCCTATTGCAACAAAGAATCCTTGAATCGCCAATTCCTTCTCTTCTTGAGTTATGTTGTTTATGATTTTTACACCCGAAACAACATCATCTCCCAATACCTCAACCGTTTCGTGGTTAAAGAGTACTTCAATGTTCTCTGTTTTCTCTACCTTGTGTTGCATGGCTTTTGATGCGCGGAAATAATCTTTTCTCACTATCATATAAACCTTATTACAAATCTTAGATAGGTATGTAGCTTCCTCGGCTGCAGTATCCCCGGCTCCAACGATAGCCACATCCTGGCCCCTATAGAAAAAGCCATCGCAAACTGCGCACGCAGACACACCACTGCCGTTTAATCTTTGCTCTGATGGAAGGTTTAACCATTTAGCACTTGCACCCGTAGCAATGATGACAGTTTCAGCTTCAATCTCCTTTGCATTGTCAACGATCACTTTGTGGTTGCCACCTTCTTTGTCAAATTCAACAGCCGTAACCATTCCAAAACGTACTTCAGCTCCAAGTCTGGTAGCTTGTTTTTTAAATTGATCCATCATCTCAGGACCCATTATACCATCGGGATAACCAGGATAGTTTTCGACATCAGTGGTGATGGTCAATTGCCCACCCGGCTGCAAACCTTCATATACCACAGGCTTCATGTCAGCACGCGCTGCATAGATCGCTGCAGTATAGCCAGCAGGTCCAGAGCCAATGATTAAACATTCTAGCTTTTCCATAAATTGGCTGCAAAGGTACAATAGAAATTATCATGGCGTATATGTGTTGATGATAGATGCATAAGTTATACCTATGGCACAAACAACTAGCTTTAAGGCTTGATCGGGTTATCGCTTTAACACCAGTGGTGGGTGGGGCGGTGCCCTCCCTCCCCAGGACAAAATATACCCTATTAGATGGAAACATAGAAACAATTTTGCACCTGCGTGCATTTCTGTTAACTGAATGCGATTACTTCTACATAATATTAATGAAAACGTCCCCTGACCTTGTATTCCATTAAATGAGCAATCTGTTGTGCACGATTAATTGCTTCATCTGCTTTTGGTCCTTTAAATAATTCGTTCACCGTTCCACGCCATAAGGTTAACCATTGAACAAAGTGATGGCTTTCCATGGGTGATTTCTTGTGTAATGCAATGTGCTTGATCATCGGGTTACCTTGATAGGTCGAAACACCAAATAGCGTAGATTCCCAGAAATCGTACATAGTTGGCAGGTGAGTGTCAAGGTCTAATTTGGCTACTTCGCTAAAAAAATGGCCAATGAGCTTATCCCTTAAAGCTTTAGAATAGAAAGACTTAACCAGTAATTCGACATCTGCGCGTTTTTCTATATCAGCCATGTGCAAATATCTAAAGAAACCCAATGCTCAACTTCCCATGCTGTTAAGCTCATATTGTTTAGGTGTCAGTCCAAATTTCTTTTTGAAAGCCTCAATAAAATGACTCACATTACTATAGCCCAATTGCTCTGCAATTTCATTGACTTTAAATTCTCTGCTATCGATTAGCTCACGAGCGGTCATCATTTTGTGGTCTTTGAGAAAGCTATGTATGGGCTTGGCGTAGATTTCTTTAAAACCGCTCTTGAGATTGTGTTCATTCATGCCCACTTCTTTTGCAAGCTCTTTTATCGTCGGTGAATTTTGCAAATCATTGAGCAAGAGCTTCTTTGCCATTCTCACCTTCTCTACATTTTCCTTCTGGTTTAAAAAGGGGCACTTATAGGTTTGAACATCCTTTTGCACAAAATAATGACTCAGTAACTCATACTTTTTTGCTTCGATAAGTAAAAGATTGTCTAATGCGATGCACTGTTCAATGGCTTCTATGACTTCAGGCGCATTGCTATTGAGCTTGTGATATCTTTCCTTTTCCAAAACGTCTGTAGCCCTAAAGTTCAGATCATCTGTACCCTTGGCCATGATGCCGTGCAAGGCTTCAATGGGAATCTCCAGAGCGATGATAAAGCTTGGTTCTATAGCATAGAGCTCAAATTGAAAATCTCTATCCTGTTCGTAGAATAAATAATTGGAATGCTTTGCTAAGCGCATTTCCATTCCCGGGCCCATGCTAAATACCACTTCTTGCTCGTGGCTGAAGATCAGATGGATCACCGATCGTTTTACGGAATAGGCAATTCGCTCAGAAGGTTGAAGTATTAATTTTTTTAATTTGAACTCATTGACGAATATCATAATTGGGATATTTTTTATGATTACAATTATAAGCTTAGTTCAGTACATCGAGGTATAATACTGATAAACAGCATTGTAAGCTACTTGTTTCTAAAAAATTCATTTTTCTGTTTGGGGTATTTATATTGCTATTTAGAGTATTTGTTATTGATTGCAAATGGCACTTTTGCATGCGTCTATGAAATATACTTTTATCATTTTTACACTTCTGATTGCTTCAATGAGTTCAGCTCAGTATTCAGAAAGCCTAAGTACTGCTAATAATGCAAACGATGTTTTCTACAATCTCAACGACAGAACCAAGACGGAGCTGTTAAGCTCAAGTTGGGACATTGGATTTACCACAGCTGGATTTGACGTGAGTATAATGATCAATGAGAACAAAGGGGTCTCGCTTTATATGTATTCCACAGATACCTCATCGTGGTCTTCAGTGGATACCAACGGGTTTAATTACGAGGCCAACCGATGGTTTAATTCCAATCAAAGTTGGTCGCTAGGTGCTTTTTGCAATAATGGAGAGTCCCACCCTAATTATGGCTGGGGAACATATACCAGCAGTAATCACCATGTTTATGGCAGTAAGATATTTATCTTAAATACCAACGGAGTCTATTACCAGGTCATGATTCAGGAATTGACTGTCGCAGGTGAATTCAAATTCAAAATCGCCGATATCGGTGGAGCAAATACCCAAAAACTTAGCGTCAATAAATCAGTATACGACGGTAAAAGCTTCTTTTATTATGATTTATCGGGTCCAGCTGTAGTTGATGCTGAGCCTATGGCCAAAGACTGGCAATTGCTTTTTACTAAATACCACGCTGCGGACCAAGGCAATTACCTGGTCAGTGGAGTAAAAGTGAATTCAGGTCTCCTAGTTGCTGAGAGAAATGGGGTTGACATTAGTAGTAATGATACCCTGGGCCTGTCTTGGACAGAAGATATTACCGAAATAGGCTATGATTGGAAGACCTTTAATATGGGAACGTTTTCCTATGACATCATTGCAGATAGGACATATTTCGTGAAGAATGATAGTGGAGATTTGTGGAAAATATACTTTACGGATTACAGTGGAGGAAACTATGACTTTACCGTTGAGAAAATTACCAGTAATGCATCTATTACCGGTTTTAAAGCCCTTGATGCCCTCGCTTTTCCAAATCCTTGTAAAAGTGCGCTCAATGTGGTCAACAACGAGGGTGAGGATTGTGTCCTAAGCCTATATGATCAGCGAGGACTAAAAGTTGGGCAGTTCAGTTTGTTAGCAAGAGAATCCAAACTTTTGAACCTATCAGAGTTTTCAGCCGGAATGTACTATGTTCAATGGCAGTCAGCTCTAAAAAGTAAAACCCAAAGATTGATCATTGAATAGCTACCGTTCGTTTTTCGTTTTATTCTTCTGTGCGGCCTGGGCAGCTGTCTCAGCACAAACGGTAATTAGAGTCTCTGACGCCAAGGATGGAAGCGAAATAGGGTTTAGTATTTCATACGGAGACAGCGTCAAAATGTCCATAAATGGGCAAGTTTCGATTGAATTAGAGCATGCACGCGTAGTTAGCATTCGGTCTGAAGATCATTTGACCGAAGAACGATTGGTTAAACCAAACCAGTCTTATCACTTTTACTTGTATTCAAACATTACCAATCTTGGTGAGCTTGTAGTTTCTGATGTTCACAGCATCAATAAACCTCAACAGACCGTTTTAAATGTCAGCAGAATAAGTTCAAAACGAATTGAACAATTGGGGGCAGTTGATCTAAGGGATGCTCTGAGCTTTGAAAATAATATACGAATTAACAGAGATAATGCGCTGGGCAGCAGTGGTCTGAGCATGATGGGAATCAGCGGAAACAATGTTAAACTCATGGTGGACGGTGTGCCGGTTATTGGTAGACTATTTGGCCAATTGGATCTTGAGCAATTCAATTT
Organism: Bacteroidota bacterium; assembly: GCA_024638525.1. Lineage (GTDB taxonomy): Bacteria > Bacteroidota > Bacteroidia > NS11-12g > UBA9320 > JAHEKB01. Next base: position 941 of record JAHEKB010000005.1, on the reverse strand, counting down.
GGTGAATAGCTCTCAAGTAGAAGTAATTAAGGGACCGATGTCCGTGATCTATGGCTCCAATGCCTTAGCTGGAACTATAAACCTCATTTCAAACAACCCAAGTACTCAAACGGCATCCTTGAGGGCTACTCATGAATCCGATGGGCAATACCACTTGAGCGGACAATATTCTCAACCTTTTAACAACCACACCATCTCATTGAGCGGAGGAAGAATGCTATTTAATGGATGGAGTGCAGCGGATACCAATAGAACCTTTGATTGGATTCCCAAGGAACAATACAATGCGCGTTTGGGTTATCAATTCAAAACAGACAGCTTTAGGTTGAACTTTAGAACAGAATTTACCCGTGCTTTTCTCTTAGATCGTGGCGAAGCCTTGGCTCCTTATGGAGAATTTGCCATTGATCAGAAGTATACCAATGTTCGTTTAGACAATAGCTTGAATCTATATTGGAAAAGAAAGTACAGCAATTTAAACGTCATCATAGGTCAGAACCACTTTAACCGCAAGAAGAATAAGTTTTATAAAGATTTGGTACTATTGGAAGAACAACTTATTCCACTCGCAGAAGAGCAAGATACCCAGGTTTTTGACGCCTATGTCCTGCGTTCAATCTACGGATTTTCACACGGGAACTATGAAACACTGATTGGATTGGATGCAAATCACGAAAGGGGAGAAGGCAAAAGGATTTCAGCTGGTGTGCAAGAGCAAACGGATGTCGCACTATTCAGTAGTACCGAATTTCGACTCAAAAGGTGGATAGTTCGAACAGGATTGCGATATGCATACAATTCTGCTTTCAAGGCTCCATTGATTTACAGCTTGCAGACCCGATATGATATGAAGAACTCGCAAGTACTGAAATTGGCTTACGGTAGGGGGTTTAGGGCACCATCTTTGAAAGAACTCCACCTTGATTTCAACGACAGCAGAC
>JAHEKB010000158.1 GCA_024638525.1 Bacteroidota bacterium | reverse complement strand
AGGGTGTGATGGAAGTGGATTACCGTCGGACGGAAATCGCGCAGCAGCCGTTCGAGCGCCGGCACGACGGCGTGCAGATCGATCTGGCTGTGGGTGAACCGATCGAAGTGGTCGCACCACTGGCATAATAGAAACATTGAATTTGATCATTATTGGGCGAATCCACATTTAAGACAAAACTCGGTATGGGCAAAGGAACTACTGTATCCTTCTTAACTACTGTATGTGAACAACCTGTGGTAGTGGCTGTAAGACTTACATCATAGATCCCTGCTGTTGAGTATACATGCGAAGGATTACTTGCAGTGGAGGTAGTGCCATCATCAAAGTTCCAAGAATAATTTATGCTTTCACTTCCACTCTGGCTCGTGTTTTCCATAAAGTCAAATGCATTCACATTAATACACTGATGTGGAGTATCAATGTTAAAGTCTGCATCTATCCATTCTGTGAGCACTGAATCCTGAGGTTCATTGGATGTTAAGTAACTGAAAACTGAACCGGCACCATTGTACTCAAAGACTGTGAAATGATATACGGTATTTGATTCCAAACCGAAAACAATCACAGAATTACTACTGCCATTGTATACCACGAATTCATCGGTAGCAATTTCAGAAGCTGCCTTTCCAAAAGTATCTCTTGGAATATAATAAGTATTATCTGAAGGAGTTGCTGTTACTGGACTGCCTTTCTTGGCTATAACAATCCGTCCATTGCCATTGCCGTTGGTCCATGCGACATTTGTTCTATTGCAATATGTATTTGAAAAAACGATATTGCTACTTTGGGTGGAAGGCGCTTGGCCCATGGATAACAAAGAAATCCATACCAGAAATAGCGTTTTGGCAATTCTCAACACAATGCAAATTTACAATATCCGAACGCTTTCCTATTGATTGATCTTGTCAAAAAAACATACTAATAAGGCCCAAATGAAATGTATGGCTTATATTTGTGGCCTTAACCATTAGTAACTACTACATTAACTATAGTATTTCATATTTTTTACTGCCTTGAAAGCTTGCTATTTTATAGCATGGTTAATAGTTAGTTTAGTTAGGTTTATTGTTGGGGGCAGCCTAGCTGTCCCCATATTTTTTGCTTCAATCTACCAGAAGCACCTGTTCATCCAGGATTTCTTCCCGATTATTTATACGTAAATACAGATTGGCCAAGGTGATTACGTCTTTTTGACAATACCTTCTAATTCGCTCAAGATCATGCTCTTTATAGTATGCATTGTAGATCTTACTTCCGTCTAAATCGTCTTTAGGGGTTGGAATATCAAAGACAGCGGCTAGCAATTCCAGTGAAGTATAGCTTTTATAATCTCCAAACTTCCACAGCTGCATAGTATCCAAATGCTTAACCTCCCAAGGTTTCTTTCCGGCCATTTGCAACAATTTGGGCAATTCTATGCGATTGGCGAGCAATCTTCGACCCAGGTAAGGAAAATCAAATTCCTTGCCGTTATGAGCACATAAATAGTGATAATGCCGATTAAAATTATTGTTCAATAATTCGCAAAACTCATTAAGAATCAACAACTCATCATCTCCATAAAAGCTTTTAACACGCAATTGATATTCATCCCCTTTAGCAGTCACGAAGGCTACAGAAATGCAAATTACCTTTCCAAATTCAGCATATATAGCTGCCTTGTCGTAGATATCCTCTGGAGATTCACCGGTTCTGGCAATGAATTGTGCCTTTTTATCCCATAGCACCTTCCATTGATCATCTAGCTCATCATAGCTCTTCTTCTGAGCAACCGTTTCGATGTCCAGAAATAAAATATTTTCTAATTTTCCTATTGCCTGCATACTACCAACTGCCACCAGCTCCACCTCCACCAAAACTACCGCCGCCGAAGCCGCCTCCAAAACCGCCACCTATGTTTCCACCTCCACCACCCCATCCACCGGTGGTCCAAATAGGGCCTGTGGCAGAACGCCGTGTCCTATAGGTCTTACCCCCATTATTGTTTCTTGAGAACAGAATAATCAAAATGAAAACGACTAGAATGATGACCCAAATTGGTATCCCTTTTCCATTCTTAGCCTTATCAAATTGAAATTCTCCACGAGCGAGCCCAATAATCGTATCTACGGCATCATTCAAGCCTTCACCATAGCGCTTTTCCCTAAATTTAGGGGCCATGATTTGTCGTATGATTCGATCTGCATAGGCATCGGGAATTGCACCTTCAAGTCCGTAACCAACATGTATCCTTATCTTTCGCTTATTGGGGTCATTGTCTTCATAAGCTATATAAATTAATACACCATTGTCCTTGCCTTTGGTGCCAATACCCCATTTCTCAGCTAGCGCTTGAGAATACCTAAAGACATCATCCCCTTCAAGGCTCTTCTCAATAACGATGGCTATTTCCGTGGATGTGCTGTCGTAATAGTCTTTGAGTTTTCGCAACAGGTACATTTCCTGTTCTTCGGATAGTAAACCAACCTCATCTTGGACCCATCTGTATTGAGTGGGAGCTGGGGGCGGTTCCTTGCCGAAACCTAGGAGACTAACAAGCAACAGTATAGAACCCAGTAATCTAACCATATGAAATATCGTCGCTTAATTCGTTGCTGTCATCGTCAAGTAGGGGGAAATACTCAGATAATTGATCAGCTGCATGCGTGATGCCTTTACACAAACCTTCTACAACTTGCCCTTCGGCAAACTGAGATTGCATGATATCGCGTGTGCTTTCCCAAAAGTCCGCGGCAACCTTCTCATTAATACCCTCGTCGCCAATAATTGCAAAGCGATGTTCTTTTAGAGCCAAATAAATCAGCACACCGTTTCTGGCCTTGGTCTCATTCATCTTCAAATGATGAAATACATTCGTGGCCTTGTATACAGGATCCGTCTTGCACCATTTATCTACATGGACTTTGATTTCACCAGAAGTCCTTTGTTCTGCAGATTGAATGCACTGGATAATCTGTTTCTCTTCTTCGCTATTGAACGGGCGCCAGCTTAATCCAAGCATTAGAATTCAACTTCAGGCACTTGATCTGCACCCTCTTGCGCTTTAAATGAGCTTTTTTCATTGAAATTGAACCAGCCCGCATAAATGACTTGCGGGAACTTTTTGATGTAGGCATTGTGGTTCTTCACCGCTTCGTTGAACTTCATACGCTCAACGCTAATCCTATTCTCGGTGCCCTCCAGCTGAGCTTGTAATTCTAAGAAGTTTTGGTTGGCCTTGAGATCAGGATAGTTCTCTACCACCGCCAGAAGCCTTCCAAGAGCTCCACTCACTTGTGATTGTGCGGCTTGATATTCAGCCAGTTGCTCGGGCGTGATATTGGTGGGATCTATGCTGACTTGTGTTGCTCTGGCTCTTGCATCCACAACATTTTGAAGAGTCTCTTGCTCAAAGTCCGCATAACCTTTGACGGTATTGACCAAATTTGGTATCAAGTCTGCCCTTCTTTGGTACTGAGATTCAACATTTGCCCAGGCTTTTTCAACCTCTGCGTTATTTTCAACCATGCGATTATAACCGCAAGAAGAAAACAGCGGCAAAACCATGGCAAAAAGGAGAATTTTTGAGAATTTTTTCATGAGTTTTTGATTCAAGTCTAGCAAAGATAGTTTTTCCAGTGAACCAAAATGATGCAATTAGACCAGTGAAAGGAGATTTGCGACCATTCTCACGGCCATCCATTTTATCTACCCTTACAATCAATCTCGACTGCATCAATTGATACAGGTTTCTCCTGTATTTTAGATTGCCGAGGTGTATAAATCTCTTGTTTTAATCCTCTGCTCTATCGCACCTATGTTCGTCATTGCACAGCTGAAGGAAGATTTCCATTCTGCACATGATTCAAGGGCTAAATGGCAAGGCGATTGGGATAAGTTTCAGGTTTCTGAAGGTTCGTTAATTTCTTCTTCTACCATACCAAATGACCTTTTCTCCTTGAGCACAAGCCTAGATCCTTTGCTCCCATTTAGTTTTCAGTTTAAACTGGATCTCGGCTTCAAAACATCCTCGGCCAATTTTGTTCGCCTAATCCTACTAGGCACAACCGACAGCCTATATGTTGAAATTGGAAGCGTGGATGACGACATTAAGATTTATAAGGAAACCAATGGTCGTATTCTTGAATATGATGGAATAAATGATCTTACAGAGAACAGCATCATAAACTTCCGCCTGGATCAAGATAGCTCGGGAATATGCTACCTCCATTTAACTGAGAACACCAGCAACCATTCAATGTTACATAAGTGGCAGTCAGCGATAGGGGAGTATACTCAATTGAGATATGAGATCAGGCAATCCACTTCCTCTTTCTTTGGCAAACACCTACTGAACTATGTTCATTTTAGCCTGCCACCTAAAGATACATTAGATCCTAGCTTGATTAGTTTTGAGCAACTGGATTCTGGAAAGTTTAAATTGGATTTCCAGGAAGAAGTCATCCCGGAAAATACCTACCTAAAGTTTGATGGAAGAGAAGCCCAATGGTTAGAAGACAGTGTAATGATTTTTCAATTGAATAACCTTGAGCAAGGAGAGTACATCGTCCAAATTCGCACCATGGATACGAGCGAAAATACCCTTGACACCAGTTTTTCCTATTACTTTTTTAAGAATTCAATGGCCCGTATAAATGAACTTATTATCAATGAAATCCTGACAGACCCATACCGCGACGGTTTTGACTTTATTGAATTGTATAACCCTGGCTCCCGAGCAATTGATCTCAGCCAATACAAGCTGAGTTCAGAAACAGCGGGAAGCTGGAAATCCAGTCCAGCGATCAGCATTGACAGGAGAGCAATAAAGCCATACCGATATATACTATTGTCCAAATCACCTTCTTCTGTATGTGCAACCTATCCCTGCCCCTTGGACATTGACAGCATTAGACTGGAACTCCCGGCAATGAACAATGATGATGGAAACATCAAATTGTTGAATAATGGGTTTACAATCGACAGCTTGAACTATCTTTCCGATTTTCACACCGAACTGTTATTAGATACAGAAGGTATAAGTCTTGAGAAGATCAATCCCACTGGTCTGAATGATCAAAACAATTGGCATTCTGCCGCTGCTTCAGTTGCCAATGCAAGCCCAGGTGCTCAGAATTCAAATTTTATTCAGGCTGTCACTCGCTCTGATTTTTGGCTGCAAAACCAAGAACTCAGTCCAAACGGGGATGGCTTCCAAGACCTATTGTTGCTCCACTACTCCTTAGAACAGGCGGGATCCGTCTTAACGGTCATGATCTTTGACCTCAATGGACATTTATGGGCCAAGCCTTTTAGCAATCTGCGTATTGGGACAGAAGGCGTGTTGAAGTGGGACCTTCTGGACCCTGAGCACGGTCTTCTTCCATCTGGACCATATATCGCATACCTTGAAGGTTATGGAAGCGGTGGAAGAATTCATCGAAAGAAAATTGCATTTACTGTAGCTTCGCACTAAGTATGGAATGGACAACTGAATCAAGTTCCGAACACGACCATCTAGAAAAAAAGAATAGTCTGGAATTGGTTTTGGGAATCAATCAAGAGGATGCCAAAGTAGCAGAAGCAGTGAAGCGTAGTGCCACAGAAATTGCTAGCGTGATTGATCAGGTCCATGAGAAGATGTCAGAAGGGGGAAGACTATTCTACATTGGAAGTGGTACGTCGGGTCGATTAGGTATAGTGGATGCCAGTGAATGTCCCCCCACTTTCGGAGTTCCGCACGGATGGGTAGTTGGATTAATAGCAGGTGGAGATTCAGCCATTCGAAAAGCGGTGGAATTTGCTGAAGATGATAAGAATCAAGGATGGAAGGATCTACAAGAGCATAAATGTGATACTGGAGATATTGTCGTTGGCATTAGTGCGTCCGGCAGTGC
>JAHEKB010000157.1:5373-5966 GCA_024638525.1 Bacteroidota bacterium | reverse complement strand
CCTAAAGCTGGCATGGGTGGTTTAGTTGGTGTTTTGATCGTTGGGGTACAGAGAGCAGCTTTCTCTAGCGAGGCTGGGGTTGGATCAGCGGCAATCGCACATTCAGCTGTTCGGACAAAATATCCTGCGAGTGAAGGCATTGTAGCATTATTGGAACCCTTTATCGATACAGTTGTAATCTGTACGATGACGGCATTGGTATTGATTATCACCAATATAAAGAGCTCGCTTTTTGAATACGGATCAAAAGTAGCTGAGGGCGTTGAATTGACAGCCGTGGCTTTTGACTCATCTATACCTCATTTCAGTATAGTCTTGACTATAGCGGTTGTCTTGTTCGCATTGTCTACCATGCTATCATGGTCTTACTACGGTCTGCAAGCTTGGAAATACCTCTTTGGTAGAGGCAAACTCACAGATATGGTGTATAAAGTCTTATTTCTAATTTTTATTGTAATTGGAGCTTCATCCAGCTTGGGTGCGGTAATCGACTTTTCTGATGCAATGATCTTTGCCATGGTATTTCCCAACATAATTGGATTGTTCTTCCTTGCACCCAATGTAAAAGTAGAATTGAAGCGATATTTGCAGAA
>JAHEKB010000157.1:0-5363 GCA_024638525.1 Bacteroidota bacterium | reverse complement strand
AAAAATGGCTGAAGAACCATCTAATACTTTTAAAATATTACTGATAGCATCTGAGATTCTCATTCCGCTGATCGTTTTCATTGGTGTCTATTTTATTTTCAAACCGGTTTTCGGTAAGAAAAAGGAGAAAGATCAATCCGAAAATAACTGAACCTAATTTTAGGCAGGTATATTCTGTGTCTTCTCACCATTTCAACATTGCAATTTGGACAGATCTGATCCATTTTATAGCTATATGATTTGCAATAGGTGCATTCATAAATACCAATATATGCAAAGGGAACCGCAACGGAGAGAGTTTCCACATGCTCCACATTCTGATTTCCTGATTAAAGGCAAGGTTGGCTATTAGAGTTCGCCAGTTTCTTCGGCAATTGCATCGGGGGGTGGAGGGCTTGTCATCTCCAATTCTTCTTCGGGCTCGTCAAAGAGTTTTGTTCTAAAGAGAATAATGGTTATCACACCCATGCTTATGGCTGCATCGGCGATATTGAAGACAGGTCTGAAGAATTGAAGTCTGTTTCCCCCGATAAAAGGCACCCATTCAGGCCAAAAGGTGTCAATTAGAGGGAAATAAAGCATATCTACTACACTGCCTTTGAGAAAAGGAGCATAGCCTCCACCATTTGGCATGAATTCAGCTACGGTGTGGTAACTGCTTGCACTGAAAATTAGACCGTAGAACAGACTGTCTATAATGTTGCCAAGTGCACCGGCCAAGACCAATGATACTAGGACAATCAAAGCCAGACTGCCTTTTTCTTTGATCAAGGATCTCAGATAGGCAATGATTACACCAGAGGCTATTAGTCGAAATACGGTGAGCAAGATCTTGCCGGCATCTCCTCCTAATTTAAGTCCAAATGCCATTCCTTCATTCTCAACAAAATGCAATTGGAACCATTGGCCAATTACATTCATATCCTCACCTAAGACATAATTGGTTTTTATATAAATCTTCAACCACTGATCTGCAATCAATACCAATAGAAGAGTAGCCAAAACTAGGAAAACGGCAGTTCCCGTCTTGTATGTGCGAGCAGGTTGGCTCAATTATTTGTATTGATTGAGTTTGGCTGCTATACTCTGGGTAGTGTGTGGTACGGCCTTCAAACGCTCCTTACTGATCAATTTACCTGTAACTCTGCAGATTCCATAGGTTTTGTTCTCTATTCTAACTAGAGCTGCGTCTAGGTTATCTATGAACTTCTGTTGCCTAGCTGCGAGTTGGCTCACATTCTCTTTTTGTTGAGATGCTGCACCGTCGTCAATGGCTAAATAAGCACTAGCAGTGTCATCTGTTCCATTTTCATTCTCGCTTTTGATCTGCCCCATTAGGTAGTTGAGTTCTTGTTTTGCCGAATCCAATTTCTTGAGTATTATCTCTTTGAATTCCGCCAGATCGGTATCGCTGTATCTTAATTGTTCTGACATCTTTCTCTATTTAATTATGTTTATTCCTATCTCCTCGTTCTCTATTTCAATGAATTCGCTGAATTCATTGCCCGCCTCGATATCCAGTGTATCAGCCAGTATTTCGCCGCAAATATATTGATTAAACGCAGTGACTGCCCCATTTGTATGCGAATGTGAGGCAATTTTAACTCTAATTTTATCCGTCACGTCGAAGTCTTTGTCTTTGCGTAGGTTTTGTATACGATTGACGAGCTCCCTTGCCACCCCTTCTTGCTTAAGTTTCTCATCTAATTTAAGGTCTAAAGCTACTGTATAATTTCCATCTGACATAATTTGCCATCCGGGGATTTCTGCTGTTTGTAAGTCTATATCCTCAAGGCCAATTTCATGGCCCAGCATCTGGATTGTCTCGCCCTTTTCCAAGGAGGAGATCTGTTCATTATTCATGGCTTGGATCAAAGGGTTCAAGGCTTTCATATCCGGCCCTACTTTGGGCCCAAGCACTTTGAAATTCGGCTTTGCCGACTTCTTAATCATTTCATTGCCCTCCTCCAGAATCTGGATTTCCTTAACATTCACCTCGCTTTTTATCACCTGTTCTACTTGCTTCAGTTTGTGTGCAAAATCCTTACTCAAGGCAGGGATAAGTGCTTTGCTCAAAGGTTGTCTTACTTTTATCTGTTCCAGTTTTCTTATTCTCAGAATTAAGGAAGTGATATGTTGAGCAATGGATACACGCTCTTCTAGATCTTTATCTATTTGATGAGTTTCAGATTTCGGGAAATCGCTCCAATGCACCGATGCTTCTTCACCCATAAGGTCTCGGTATAAACGGTCTGAATAGAATGGACTGATGCTCGCCATGAGTTGAGCACATACTTTAAGGCATTCATGCAAGGTGTGATAAGCCGCCAGTTTATCTTGGCTCATCTCACCCTTCCAGAAACGCCTTCTGTTCAACCTCACGTACCAATTACTCATATCATCTATGACGAAGCTTTGAATAGCTCTTGCAGCTTTGGTAGGCTCATAGGAGTTCATTTCCGTTTCTACCAGTTTTATTAAGCTGTTGAGCTTTGAAATAACCCACTGATCTAATTCGGTCCTGCGGCTCAGTTCAGGGGCTTGAGCTTTGTGATCGAATTGATCGATATTAGCGTAGAGCGCAAAGAATGCATAGGTATTGTATAAGGTTCCAAAGAATTTTCTCTGACTCTCTTTAACACCGTCCAAATCAAATTTCAAATTGTCCCAAGGAGGTGCATTGGCAATCATATACCACCTTAGAGCGTCCGCACTGTGCTCATCTACCGCTTTAAACGGATCTATGGTGTTGCCCAAACGCTTTGACATTTTGTTCCCGTTCTTGTCTAAAACAAGCCCATTGGCTATGACATTCTTATAGGCAACACTGTCGTTCAACATCACAGATATTGCATGCAGGGTAAAGAACCAGCCTCTTGTTTGGTCTACTCCTTCAGCAATGAAATCCGCGGGGTATTGCTCTCCTTTTTCAACTTTATCTCTATTGGCAAAGGGGTAGTGCCATTGAGCATAGGGCATGGATCCAGAATCAAACCATACATCAATCAAATCTGCTTCTCTTTTCATCGCCTGCCCGCTTTCTGAACACAGAATGATATCGTCAATGAATGGTCGATGCAAGTCGAAGTTCTCATTCACCGGATTTGCAGCCATGAGTCCAGCCTCAACCGCTTTATCTACTTCATTCCTTAGGTCTTCAACAGAGCCAATACATTTTTCTTCATTGCCATCTTCTGTTCGCCAAATAGGCAAAGGTGTGCCCCAATACCTCGAACGACTCAGATTCCAATCTACCAGGTTCTCCAACCAATTCCCGAATCTTCCTTCACCTGTGGACGCGGGCTTCCAATTTATCTCTTTGTTCAGGGCAATCAGTCGATCTTTAACTGCGGTGGTTTTGACAAACCAGCTTTCTAATGGATAGTAAAGTATGGGTTTGTCCGTCCGCCAGCAATGAGGGTATGAGTGTTCGTACTTTTCAACCTTAAAGGCTTTGTTCTCTTTCTTTAGCTTGATTGCAATAAATACATCCGTCGACATATAATCGTCGGCTTTTTCATCTTCATCGGTATAATTCTTAACATAGCGACCTGCGAGTTCACCGGTCTCTTCTATAAATTGACCGTGCTTGTCAACCAAGGTCAGAGCGGCTATGTCATTGCGTTGAGCAGCCCTGAAGTCATCGGCACCAAAGCTTGGCGCTAGATGAACAATACCCGTTCCATCTTCAGTAGTGACAAAATCTGCTTCTATAAGCTGGAATGCTTTTCCCTCAGGTTTTACATAGGGCATGAGTTGTTTATAGCTCAACCCGACTAATTCTTTGCCCTTGAAGGTCTTGAGTACTTTAAATGGAATTTGTTTTTGACCTTTCTCGTAGTCTTCAAATTTCAGCGCTGCATTGGCGGCAGAGAAGTACTTGGGTACCAAACTGTCGGCCAGTAGAACAACTATGGGTTCAAAGGTGTAGGAGTTATAGGTTTGAACGGCACTGTAGTCTATTTTGGCTCCAATTCCCAAGGCTGTATTGCTGGGTAAAGTCCAAGGCGTTGTGGTCCAAGCCAATGCATAGGTGTTGCCCCATTCAAAACGCAAGTGTTCTGGTGGGTCATCCAATTCGAATTGAGCAATAACTGTGGTATCCTTTACCATTTTGTATGTGCCCGGTTGATTGAGCTCATGGGAACTCAAGCCAGTACCGGCAGCAGGCGAATAGGGTTGTATGGTGTATCCCTTATACAAATACCCTTTGTCGTAGATTCTCTTGAGGAGGTTCCAAACAGACTCTATATAGTCCTTCTCATATGTGATATAGGGTTGGTCTAGATCTACCCAATAGCCTATCTTTTCAGTAAGCTCATCCCATTTGTCTTTAAACTTGAGTACATCCCTTCGGCAAGCGGCATTATAGTCTTCAACGCTTATGCTTTTGCCAATGTCATCCTTGGTTATTCCTAGCGTCTTTTCCACTTGAAGTTCAATGGGCAGCCCATGCGTGTCCCAACCGGCCTTGCGATCTACCTTATAGCCCTGCAGGGTCTTGTAGCGACAAAATATATCTTTGATCGCCCTGCTTATGACGTGATGTATGCCAGGCATACCGTTGGCCGATGGCGGCCCTTCGTAGAAAACAAAGCTCTCTGCTTCAGCCCTATTATCCAGACTGCGCTCGAAAGCTTTTTCCGCTTTCCATTGCTCAAGCATATTCTTCTCATTTGTAGTGAGATCAAGCTTGTCGTATTGCTTGTATTTCTTCTGTTCTGCCATTGGCATGATCTGCTGCAATTGATAAAGTGTGCAAAGGTAAAGAAATAGAGCGTCAAATAATTGAGGTAGACTGGTACAAAAGCCCCTATTTTGTCCTATGGAAGTGCACATTCGACCTTTGGGTGGCTTGGCAAATAGGATGAGGGTATTGGCCTCTGTGCGGGCTCTTGCAGAAAGAGGGCAGGCTGAGCTTTTTGTGCATTGGGAATGCAATGATGCTTTGAATTGCAGTTTTAATAAACTCTTTTGTGAGCTCAACGGCATTAAACTTATCGAGTATAGCTATATACCTTCTTGGCGCAGATTCAAGAGAAAGACAAGACAGCTTAATTGGAGGAGATTGGCTAATGATGCGGAGATTCATTGGGATGATGAGGCCATTTTGAAACTCAAGGAGAGGAAAAGCGATGTAATGAAATTAGCGGCGGGCTTGAGTCAGCTATTCATTGAGACATGCCAACACTTTTATGGTGATCCAACTTTTATTCGATTTTTGACCCCGATTGAATCCATTCAAAAGCAGCTGCAGGAGAGATTGAAACAATTGCCCCAGAGCTATATGGGCTTACATCTAAGAAGAGGGGATAATCAACGCTCTATTGACATAAGTCCTTTGAACCTATTTTTTGAGCTAT
>JAHEKB010000156.1 GCA_024638525.1 Bacteroidota bacterium | reverse complement strand
TTATTCGCAGGTAATTTTTACCATCGCTTTCTATGCTTCCGGCTTTTCCAACTTCAGTAGAGTGCTTATAATGGATGCCATATATCTTAAGCGTTTTACCATCGAGCAAGGTGCGAGCAACCGGGTAGGGACTCAGTCCTCTGACAAAATTGTTGATTTCTACAGCCGAGGTTTCAAAATTGATGAAGCAATCCGAAGGGAATATTTTTGGGGCTGATTTATGTTTTGCGGCCGGCTCTTGTGCCTTCTCCTCTAAATTTCCTTTAAGCAGACCGTCTAGCGTAGATACGGTGGTTTCTGCTCCCAAGAGCATCAACTTATCGTGCAGGCTACCTGCGGTATCATTTTCTGCTATCTCACATTTCTCCTGCAATAGAATATCTCCTGTATCGATGGCGTGTTTAAGTTTGAATGTGGTAACTCCAGTCTCTTCTTCACCATTGATAATAGCCCAATTAATGGGTGCAGCTCCGCGATAGTCAGGTAGGAGAGATGCATGCAAATTGACCGTTCCCATCGGCGGCATAGACCAAACAGACTCGGGAAGCATTCTAAACGCAATGACTACCTGAATATCAGCCTTTAATGTCTTTAGTTCTCTTAGAAAGTCTTCTGATTTGAGGTTTTTGGGTTGTAAAAGCGGAATGGCCTGATTTCTGGCAAACTGTGCTACAGGGCTGGACCTCAATTTCATGCCTCGTCCCGCGGGTTTGTCGGCCGCCGAGACGACACCTACCACATTAAACCCTTGAAGAAGCAAAACTTCTAGGTGGTAACGGGCAAATTCCGGATTGCCCAGAAAAACAATTCTGAGGTCCTTTCTATTCATTAGTGAATCAGATCAAAAATCCTACTCCATCTGATTCTTGATAAACCAGATTCATTGGGATCCATGCTCATCCATATGAATAAGGCCTTGCCTACGATGTGATTCTCAGGAACAAAACCCCAGAATCTGGAGTCCAAAGATCTATGACGATTATCACCCATCATGAAGTAGTAATTCATTTTGAAGGTGTAAGTGGTTATTTCTGCTCCACCAATGCTGAACTTACCATCGATATAACTGAAATCTTCATTGCCTTCATATTCTCGAATTACTCGCTCGTAAACATAGTAATTGCTACTGTCAAGAGTAATGGTCTCACCCGCTTTTGGGACGTGTATAGTACCAAAATTGTCAACGTTCCAATTGAAGGATTCATGGTTGGGAAAAATCTCTGGAAATTTTCCTCCTTCTTGCAATAAGGGCTCTATGGATTTGACATTGGGTAGAGCTTCTAGCTTATCTCGGTTCGCTCTAGTGGTATGCAGCGTATATCCACCTTCCATAGCATTGGGTCCTCCCTCAGTAATATCTAGTTCTTTGAAGGTCTTGGAGGTTATTGATCTCGTGGTGAGTAAACTGTATGAAGTTTGGCTTTTTTCGGGAAGATCTGCCGGTTTGTCGTTCACATATACCACTCCTTTCTCAATCCTTATATCATCCCCGGGAATAGCTAAGCAACGCTTGATATAATTTTCCTTCTTGTCTACTGGCCGTCCCAGTTCTTCTGCTGGGAAATTAAAGACCACCACATCATTGTTTTTGATCTTCTGAAAACCCGCTAGCCTGTAATAAGGCAATTTCAGGGCCTCGGAATACGCTTTGCCACCGACTACGGGCATAGTGTGATGAACAAAGGGAAAAGAGATCGGCGTCATGGGAACCCGAGCACCGTAATTGGCTTTGCTCACAAATAGGAAATCACCAACCAAAAGCGACTTTTCCATTGAAGAGGTCGGAATTTGATAGGCCTCAATAAAGAAAGTTCTGATCAAGGTAGCAGCGATGACAGCAAACATTCCAGCGTCTATCCACTCTCCGCCTTTCATGCTTTTGCGCCTTTTGTAACGGAACATATAATAGATCCAGATGGCGAGTTGCCAAAACACAAAGAAGATCAATGCCTGGATAAACCCAGCACCGCCTTTTGCCATTAGAGCAATCAGCAAGATGAAATTCAGTATACTGAATACGATATAGAAGATTTTGGCTCTTCTACTGAGTAGAGCCCAATTGTCGCTTAGTCTTTTTATCATTGGTCAAATTTTAATAGGTCTTTCATTCCGTAAACGCCTTTTCTTCCCTGCATCCACTCTGCAGCGAGTAATGCGCCTTGAGCAAATCCAAGACGGTTGAAGGCATTGTGACTGATTTTAATCTCGTCGATCTCACTTGTGTAATTTATTTCGTGAAATCCAGGTACTTCATTCTCTCTTTTACTCACTATAGGTAAGTCTAACGGACTGACTTCTCCCACTTGACCATACAGTTGACCAAGGTATCCGTTTTTTCTATCAAGTTCAGCTATGATGTCTTCTGCCAAAGTAACCGCTGTTCCACTTGGATGATCTTTTTTGTGGATGTGATGAGTTTCATTCATGCTAACCGAGTAATCGGGAAAAGCATTCATGATTTTAGCCAATTGCTGATTCAATTGAAAGAAAATATTCACCCCTACACTGAAATTACTCGCAGTAAACAGTCCATTGCCATTCTCTATGGCTTGCCGAGCCACGCGGATATAGTGCTCGTTCCAACCGGTGGTTCCAACAACTACAGGAATTCCCGCTTCAAAACATTTTTGAATGTTCTGCACCGCTGCATCGGGCTGAGTGAACTCAATTGCAACATCTGCCATACTGATCTCATCGGAATTGTAATCGGCCTTGTCGATGACCGCACATACCTCATGAGCTCGCTGAATAGCTAGAGCTTCAATGGCCTTGCCCATTTTTCCGTATCCTATGATAGCTAGCTTCATAAAAAGAGGGGCAAAGCTACAATTTTCAAATCGCTTTATTTGTTGTTTAATCAGTGAATATCAAGCCAAAACACATCTTAATCATTGGGGCGCTTTCATTGCTGCTCAGCGCTTCACTGGCCTATAATTATATGTTCAAGTCAAATGTCCAGGCTCCAGAAGGTGACTATTTTTTCATTAGGTCTACGGATAACTATGAGCAGGTCTTAAGCAATTTGGTGGAGGAAGGTATCATTCTCAATGAACAGAGTTTTGACCTCATAGCCAATAAGATGAAACTCCCCCAAAAGATAAAAGGGGGTAAATACTTGATAAAGAGCGGATTGTCTAATGTCGAGATTGTTCGTCTCTTGAGATCCGGCAAATGGGAAAACCAGGTAATTAAACTGAAAAGCGAGATGACAAGAGAATCTGTCTTGAACTATTTAGCTAGTCAGCTCGAAGCAAACAGGAAAGGTCTAGACACAGCCATGCAGGCAGATTGGTTAATGGATGATGGATTCACCGATGAGAATAAATGGTGTATTTTCTTGCCAGACCACTATTACTTCAATTGGGCAAGCACGGCAGAAGAGGTAGTAAAACGTTTTCACGACGAATACAAGAAATACTGGTCGAAAGGCAGGTTATCCAAAGCCTATAATCAAGATTTATCTGCAGAAGAAGCATGTATATTGGCTAGCATAGTAGATGGGGAAGCAGTGCACAGCAGTGAGATGCCTACCATAGCCGGGCTATACTTGAATAGATTAAAAATTGATATGCCACTTCAAGCCGATCCGACCATATTGTACATCATCGGTAGAGAGGGACGGAATAGGGTCTATTTCAGAGACTTAAAGACCCAACACCCTTACAATACTTATCTAAACAAAGGCCTGCCACCCGGGCCAATCATGCTTGCAGACAAAAGGGCAATTGAGGCCGTACTCGCTCCAGAAAAACACAACTATTTGTATATGGTGGCTAAGGAAGACGGTTCATATTACCATTATTTCGCCTCCAACTATGCCCAACACCAAGTGTATGCCAGTAGATACAGAAGAAAAATGAATCGCTTAGAACGTCAGAACAACAAGTGATTATTTTTTAGCCGCTTGTTCCAACATGAACGGATATAGGTCTCGCCATCCTTTCCACCGCTCTGACTCGGATAGGGATTCGTTGTGCCACAGACTAACAAACAGACCTCCAACTTGCTTTACTCTGTCCATAAGAACCTTACATTCTTTCTTTGCTTCTTCGAGACTGAGACCCATGTAATGCATAGGTGTAACGTCCATAAAACAGAAGGGTGTCAATAATAAATCGGTTCCGCATTCTCGCTCAAAGTCATAATATGGAAAGGGAGCCGCTATACCAGCTCTAAAACCCATATGAGAGGAGTATCCCATGCTGTGTTCTTCTCGTATCCCAAGATTGAATAATTGGTCATAGGTCTCTGGAAATTTATGCATCAAAAAATGTTGTCTGCTGAGTTTAACATCATTCGCAATTATGCTATATAAGCGTTTAATCTCAGCTTCTACTTGTGATCGACCCATTTCATTGCTTTGGTAAGAGGGGTGTATCCCAAGCTCGTATCCTGCAGTGCTATGAAGTTTCTTTATCAATTTTTGAAAAGCTGGAACTTCCCATTCGATATTCTTATCGAAAGGACCTAGATCAGCCAGAAGAACAAAGTATTTTACCTCAGTAGCATAAGTACTATGCCACTCATCTTGCATTTCAAAATTGAAAAAAGGATCTTTTTTTAGACCCATTAATACGGGCCATCTTTCTTTGAAATTCTCCCATTTTCCCTGGAAGCCATCCCTGAAAAAACCAGCTAGATTTCTTTTTAATCCTTTATGCTTGTATTTCCAAGCTTGATCAATATCGATGGTCGAGATGTATTCGAATTTTCGAGTGTTGAATTTCAGGCTTTGATCAAGCTTAAGTATTTGATCCTTAAGCCATAAAGCCCATTGGTTCACCAGTGGCTGCTGCAATAGATCAGCTTGGTTTAAAACGCTTTCACGGGCGCTAAATCGATCGTGCTCATCTGGATAGAAGTCCCAATATTCTTCGTATCTGCTGCATAGAAAAAAGCTGGCGGCAAAAAGGTCAAAGGCACAATCTGCTCCCTCCGTTCTAAAGCAGGCCTGAGAATTGCCAAAGGGCTCGAATTCGATACTTTCCTTGAACGTTCTTGTTCCTTTTTCTCCAAGTAATCCATGTGGCCTAATATGCAAGCCTTCTATCTTTTCCTGAGTATAACACAAATGGGGATGCTCAGAATCCCTTACATATTCTACAGAGATGCCCAATAGGCGCTCAAAAATGATGTCCAGGCTATAATCAAGCCTTGGACTGCGAAAATCAGTGTGTATTCTCAGTGACAATTTGGAAAAGACGATCTAGCTCTGCGGCAAGTTTACGGTCTTTTTCCGTAACGATATTGCCGGCATCATGGGTACTCAAACAAACTTCTACCGTATTATAAATATTGGTCCATTTTGGATGATGATCGGTCTTCGAAATAAAGATGGAGGCTTTCTGCATCCATTTCATGGCATCTTCAAAACTCCTGAATTCAAAACGCTTGGACAATTCGTTGTTTTCTTCTTTCCAGTTCATCGCAATATTTTATAAAAATAGGATTTATCAGCTATATCCAGTTGAATCACATAAAGGCCGGGTAAATAGTCGTCTGGCTGCAATTCCAATTGTTTTCCTGAAAACCGCATAAGTTCCTGACCAAGAGTAGAGTATAATACCATTTTGTAATCACTATCGCTCGTGATTCTCAAGGGGCCGATTCCGGCGGCAAATGCCGCAGAATTGCGAACCAAAGCTTTAGGGAGTAGATCTGCTTCCCTCACGGAAAGGTTGTAATCGGCCAGTCCTCTCTGAACCAGACACTCTTTAATTGGTTGGTAATATCGATGGTTGAATAAGACGGTGTCCAAATGCAGTAAAACCTGAGCCATATCTGGCATAATGGAAGAAGAGAATTGATAGTTGAAATGTTCTAAAACCAAACTATCAGTAGCTTCACGACCAATGAAATCATGGATGCACATCAGGGTTGATGACCACATGTCTCTATCCCCGTCTTTATTGTTCTGAACGTCTTCTGGATAATGATCATCAGAATTGATGACAAAGCCATTCCAGAATTCATTATGCCCATCCCAGCTAAAGACTTTG
>JAHEKB010000004.1 GCA_024638525.1 Bacteroidota bacterium | reverse complement strand
CATTGCCTTTTGCTTGCGTACACATCACCAAAATAACACTCAGGAGGTCTGGTGAGAGTCCGGGCCAAGGTGCATCTGCAATGGTCATCATGCTTCCGTCGATAAAGGAATCTATTTCGTAATGGTGGTTTTCGGGAATAATTATATCATCGTCCTTAACAACAAATTGCACTCCCAATTTCTTGTAGACATCCAGAATCAAACCCAATTGATCAACCCGTGCGTCTTTGATGGTAATTTCTGACTTGGTCAAGGCGGCCATGCTAATAAAACTGCCTATCTCGATCATGTCTGGGAGTATGGTATGAACACATCCGCCTAAAGAATCTACTCCTTCTATGGTCAAAAGATTTGAACCTACTCCTTGGATCTTTGCTCCCATTGAGATCATCATTTTGCACAATTGCTGCAGATAGGGCTCGCATGCGGCATTATAAATGGTCGTTTTGCCTGAGGCCATTGAAGCGGCCATAAGAATATTTGCCGTTCCGGTAACCGATGCTTCATTCAAAAGCATATAGGTGCCTTTCAATTTAGAAGCGGTCACTTCGTAGAATCGATTATGGTCATCATAATCAAAAGTGGCGCCCAGTTTCTCAAATCCAATGAAGTGTGTATCTAGTCTTCTTCTTCCTATTTTATCCCCACCAGGGCTTGGAATATAGCCAATGCCAAATCGCGCCAGAAGCGGCCCAATAATCATAATTGATCCCCTGATCGAAGCGCCCTTGCTCTTGAATTCTTCTGTGTGAAAGTATTCAAGGTCAATGTCATCTGCTTGGAATACATAATGGCCTTTTCCTTTTCGATCAACTTTAACGCGCAAGCCTTTTAAAAGGTCAAGCATGCGGTTGATATCCCTGATCTCGGGAATGTTTTTTATCTCTACCGGTTCAGGAGTCAAAAGAACGGCCGACAGAATTTGCAAGGCTTCGTTTTTAGCACCTTGAGGGACCAAGTTTCCACGCAATTGATGGCCCCCTTCTATTTTAAAAGTTCCCATTATCTTCTTCTGTAGGATTTCTTTTTCTTTTTGCCTTTGTTATTACTAGTGTTTGAGCGCTTTTTAAATTTCTCAACATGAATGTTAAGCGATTCGGGATCAATTTGAAGTTTGCCCCCGCTCAGATCAGAAAGGTGTTGTGCCACTTGTTCAGGCCCCAAGTTTTCATCGTTCCAACTGTTGGAAGAATTGACCATGAATGAGGCAATGTAATTAATGTAAGAAGTCTTGATCTCACTTTCGGGCAAGTCCTTGGCTCCTTCTATCATCTCAATGAGGTTGCGGCCGTAAAAGCGATAACGCGTCAATGCTCCTTTATAGCCAATTTTATCTGGATTACTTGTCAAAGTCTCAGGACTGGGTTTAGGATATTCAGCATCCAAATCCAATTCGTAATTACCCATGATGTGTATGTGATCCCACAGCTTTTGCTGATAGTTATCCAATTCTTTGACTGCAGGGTTCAAATTGACCATTACCTGGAATATGGTACGCGCCATTCGATTGCGCTGTTCCCTGTCTTCGATGGTTTTGAGGTGTTCTACCAATTCCTGAACACCGCGCCCATATTCTGAAAGTGAAATTTTGGGTCTTTGAGTATTATAGTTTAGCTCCATTTTCTCAAGCAAAGATAGCCCTAGCAACGAAGATTTATTAACGAGACCTAGAAATAAGGGAAGAAGGAGTAAAAATTCTATCGGCAAAATTTGTCATTTCATGGACATTGGTATTACTTTGGCATTAATAAAACGTAAAGCTAAGTTTATGAAACAGAAATTAATTCAAACTCTAGGGGTTTGTGTGCTCTTGTGTTTAGGCATAATTGCAGAAGCGCAAACCCGTACCATTACTGGTGCCGTGCTAGATGACAATGGTGCCGGGATCATCGGTGCTATGGTGAAAGAAAAGGGGACAACCAACGGAGCCTACACAGGAGCCAATGGTGCGTTCACCATCAATCTGACTTCAGCTGAGCCGGTTTTGGTTATTACTTCCTTTGGAATGACAGACAAAGAAGTAGCCGTAGGTTCTGCATCGACTGTGACAGTCAAGATGCAGGCTTCGGACGAAACCATTGGCGAAGTTGTGGTTACAGCTCAAAACATCAAGAAATCATCGCGATCTCTGGGTTACTCTGTAACTTCGGTGAGCGATGTTGCCTTGACTGAGGGGGGTGATCGTTCGGTCTTGAATTCCATTCAAGGAAAGGTTGCGGGTGTTGACATCAATGTCGCATCTACTGATCCAGGAGCATCTACGCGAGTGGTTATTCGCGGTCTTCAGTCGCTCACTGGTGGCAATCAGCCTTTAATTGTAGTGGACGGTGTTCCGTTGACGAATTCAACTATAGGTTCCAATCAATTGAGTGGTGCTTTTGACTTCGGTAATGGCTTGAACGCGATAAACCCAGAAGATATAGCTTCGATGGACATTCTTAAGGGATCAAACGCAACGGCTCTTTATGGTTCTCGTGCGGCTAATGGAGTGATTATGATTACTACCAAAAAAGGTACAGAGGGTACTCGAAAATCTGCGAAAGGAATTGGAGTACAGTATTCTGGAAACACTACTTTTTTCACACCCTTGAGGCTTCCCGAATTCCAAAACACATTTGGACAAGGATGGGATGGTAATCACTGGCTAGATGAAAACGGATCTTGGGGGCCAAAAATGGATGGACGAGATAGAGTGTTTGGTCGTATTGTCGACAATTCTCAATTACTGAAGCCGTTTGTTCCACTAGAGAACAATATTCGTGACTTCTTCGAAACAGGAGTTAGTATTAAGAACCACGTCGCAATCAGTGGTGGTGGTGCAGATAGGAACTTTTATGCTTCATTCTCCAATGTGAATCACGATGGAATATTTCCTGATGCTACTGATGGTACACCAATTGATCAGTACAACAGAAATACTATTGCCTTGAGGGGTATGCAAGATTTTGGTGTGGTGAGTGTTTCAGGTACCATGAATTACGCAGATACTCGTACTGGCTTCGTTCCAACTGGACAGGGTCAACAAGGAATCTACAACAACTTGATGCAGCTTCCCAGAGATTTAAGTGTGGTAGACATGATGGATTATACAGCTAAGTACTATAATCCAGAGGATTATTTTACTCCATATGGTGTTACTAATCCATATTTCGTATTAAATGAAAATCAGAACGATTATAAAGGAACTAAGTTTTTTGGAGGCCTTGAAGCAACTGTAGATATTCTTGAAAATTTAAGTGCTACTTACCGCTTCGGTTACGACATTGAGAATCACAATACTCACGTTCACCGCGCAATCTTATTACCTGAAGGCGTCAATGCGGGAAGCGTAGATGATCCTGGTTTCGTAAGTGAACAAATGAACAACAGAACTCAGTTGAACCATGATTTCCTCGTGAGTTATGATAAGAGTCTATCTTCACTTATAAAATTAGATGTAACTGCAGGACTTAATGTCAACCAAAGAGGTACTAATTCTTTATTTACTTCAGTAAACGGACTGGACATTGGAGGTTTCTACAATGTTTCTAACTCCGGATCTACTCCAGTAATTGCTGAGACAGAATCATTGAGAAGATTGATAGGTGCTTTTGGAATTGCCTCAGTAAGTTATAAGAACTTCTTATTCTTAAATGTGTCAGCGAGAAACGACTGGTCATCTACTCTGCCAGAGGAGAATAATTCATTTTTCTATCCAGCAGCAAATTTGAGTTATGTTTTCTCTGATGCAATTGCCGGACTTCCAAACTTCCTTACTTATGGTAAATTGAGATTGGGATATGGTCTTTCAGGTAATGATGCGGCACCATACGTCATCAGCCAAGTATACACCCAGGCAGGTAATTATATGCCTTTTAGAAATTTCACTTATCCACTGGCTAGCGGAATAAATGGATTCGAAATGGGGAATAGGGTAGGAAATCCTGAATTGACACCTGAAATTACAAAAGAGCTTGAAATAGGTGCAGATCTTAAGTTCTGGGATAACAGAATCGTGCTTGATTTCACCTATTACAGTAGAACAACTGAAAATCAAATTCTATCGGTTAATTTGGCTCCTTCAAGTGGATGGACCTTCTATTTTGCCAACCCTGCACAAATCACCAATAAGGGTTTAGAAGCAGTATTGTCATATAGAGTCTTGAGAAACGAGGATGGACTGAATTGGATGATATCAACCAACTTCACCAGAAACAGAAACAATGTTGATCAATTAGATCCTTCGATAGAAGAATTAGCGATTGGCGGACTTTCTACTACGGGTTATGTAGCATTGGCTGGTGAGCCAATTGGGGTGTTTAAAGGAGAAGTTCCTGAAACTAATCCAGATAATCCAGATCAAGTTGTTGTGGATGCCAATGGAGTGCCCGTGGCTTCAACTGAGAAAGAATACTACGGCAATTCTCAAACCAATTATATTTTGGGTATCTCGAATTCCTTTTCTTGGAAAGGTTTGAGTCTTGGATTCACATTTGATACACGTCAAGGTGGTCTAATGTTTAGCAGAACTGCTGATATCAATTTCTTTACAGGAAACACAGTTAAATCTCAGACCAATGATCGCAAGCCGTTCATTGTACCAAATTCCGTACAGAAAATCGACAATGGCGATGGCACTTTCGATTATGTTGAAAATACTATTCCAGTTGATCCGGCGCATATGGATGACTATCACAGAGCTTCGGCTTTTGATCGTCAAAATGTAATTGACAAGTCATTCACTAAATTGAGAGAGGTAGTGCTAAGCTATAGAGTTCCTGCCAGCATTACGGACAAGACTCCTTTTAGCGGTTTGACGGTTAGTCTTATTGGAAGAAACCTCTTCTTGTGGACCCCTGTAGATAATCAGTTTGTTGATCCTGAAGTAACTTCTTTTAGTACGGATGTTATACAGGCAGGATTTGGTGAATTTAGCGCCAACCCAACAACGCGTTCTTATGGATTCCAATTGATGTTAACCCTTTAATCAGAATTGAAAATGAAAAATATATTTAAAGTTCTATTTCTAAGTCTGATCCTAGTATCGACAAGTTGTAATGAGTATCTGGATGTTAATACAGATCCCAACAACCCTTCTGATGCTTCGATTGATTTAATGTTGCCAGGGGCACAATCATCAATGATGGTTACTTTTGGTGGAGACTACAATACATTAGGTGGTTTTTGGACTCAGTTTTACACTCAATCTCCTGACGCAGGTCAGTATGAGGATTATGACGAGTACAATGTGCCAACTGATAAATTTGATGGCCATTGGCAAGAAGCATATGCCGGTGGTTTAAATGATTTGGAGATCATTCGAGATAAAGCACTTCAAAGTGGAGATAACGGATATTACCTTATTGCTACTTTGATGCAGGCTTATGCTTTCCAAATGTTAGCTGACCTATATAATGAGATTCCATTTTCGGAAGCTCTTCAAGGTTCAGATAATTACAACCCAAAATTCGATGAAGGAAAGGATATCTATCCTGCACTCCTCGCCAGAATTGATGAAGCTGTTGCTCTTGTTAATTCCGGAGGAATTGGAGAAGATCCAGGTTCTAGCGATATTATACTTGGCGGTGATATCGACGAATGGATTCGCTTTGCGAATACGTTGAAATTGAAAATGTATCTTAGAATGGCTTATACTTCAAGTGCTGATGCGGCTAAGGTCAATGCCTTACTTACTGAAGATAATTTCATAACAAGGGATATTGCATTTGCTGACTTTGGTGCAGAGCAAGGTAAAAGAAATCCTTACTACGAAATTCAAGTAAGCCGTTTAGGTGATGTAAATTGCAGAGCCAGCCTAAGTCTTTTGCAAATGCTTCTTGATGTTGGCGACAACAGAATCGATGGAATTTACGATCCAGGTTCTGGTGGTCACAATGCGAAGATTCAAGGAGATTTTGCCAACCGAGATATACCTAATGGAGAATTGTCAAGACCCAGTATTGGTCCTACAGACCCTGTATATTTCATGATGGTTGCAGAGAAACACTTCCTTGTTGCTGAAGCCTTGGTACGATATGCAGGTGGATCAGGAGCTAAAGCCGCTTATGAAGCTGGAATTGAGCGTTCATTCGCCATGCATGGAGCAAGTGGAGCTGCGGCTCTTTACGGAGTTTCTGGTGCGTATGAATATGTACCAACAGGAAATGTTGAAACGGACATTGAGCCAATTATGACTCAAAAATGGATTGCTTTGGCTAACTTTATGAATTTGGAGGCGTTCTTTGAAAGGAATAGAACGCAGTATCCTCCTTTTCAAGCAGCAGCGGATCAAGGAACCGCCGGTGATATTGGTGAGCTAACATACTCTTTTGCAAGTGTGTTGTCAGCAGGCAAATCACCTAGAAGATTACCGGTTCCGGATAGAGAGGTACAACGTAATACAAATGCACCAGCCCAGATAGCACAAGCAATTGGCGTCAAAGTTTGGTGGGACCAGAAATAATTAAAAAAAGAACAAATTATGAAAACACTAAAAATAGTCTTGGCTTTACTGACTGTAGGAGTTTTAGCTTCATGTAATGAAGCAACCACGGGCGACGTAGCCAGAGAAACCAATTATCCCTTGTTTTCTGTAGAAGGTGATAACCCATTATTTATTGACTTGGGTACAACATTCACAGATCCAGGTGTTGATGCTAGTGAAAATGGGGTGAGTATTCCAGTCACGACAACCGTGGCAGGAGCTTATCGCGGAGGAACTAGTGTAGATGGGAATTTATCAGATCGCTATGATCTTACTTATTCCGCAACCAATAAAGATGGATTTTCAGGCAGTGCATCACGTAGTGTCTATGTTGTTGAAACAGGAGATCTCGTAACGAGTATTGAGGGCTTGTACAAAGCAACAATCATTAGAAACGGTGATCTTAGAGCAACAGATGTAGAATATGTTTTGATTTGGAAGAACAGCGATGGTACATATGAATTATCATGTGGATTTGGAGCTTATTACGAAATCTATGTAGGTTACGGATTGCGTTACAAAAGTGGTGGCATGCAAGTTACTGCTAACAATATAGTAACCAACGATTTCACATTCAGCACCTTTGCAAATGACGGATTCGGTGGAGCTATTACAGTTAACGAAATGACAGTTGATGCGGTGAACAAGAAAATCAATTTTGATTGTGATTGGGCACTGACGGGCTGGAATTGGGCCATTGAATTAAATCAAGTCCAACTTTAATTTAGAAAGAACATGAAAAAAATAAAAGGTTTAGTAATTTTGGTGGCCCTGGTGGCATTCACCAGCTCATGCCAAGAAGAGTATGAGCCAGTGATGTATCCTGGTCACGAATTGGCAGGTGAATGGTATGTAACCTATACTATTGGCGGAGTCGATGTTTATGGTGCTGGATATTCCACCATTCTAACTTTCAATACCGCAGCTGCTGATGGAGCTCAAATCTGGGTATCAGATGAAGGACACTTCTGGGACTACAAAGGCAAAGTAAATGGCAATCCCAGTGGAAACACATTTGGACAACCAGACAGTATTGAGAACGTTGCTTACCCTATAAACATGATCATCAAAAGTGGTCAAATCTTCCCAGACGGAGGTCAATCTAAAACTGGGGTAAAAACAGATAGTATCTCTTTTGTAGTTTCCTTTGGAGACGATACACCAGGAACCGAATACGTAGTCTCAGGACACAGACGTACAGGTTTTGAAGAAGATGACTTTTAATAGAGAAATCCTATAAAAGAAAAGGGGCGCAAGCCCCTTTTTTTATTCGTCAAATTTGATACAGATGTTTTTCGGTTCTGTAAAGAAGTGCAGAGCCTCCCAGCCACCTTCCCTTCCCACACCACTGTTTTTTACTCCTCCAAATGGAGTTCGTAAATCCCTCAATAGCCAGCAATTCACCCAGACAATTCCACTGTGTAATTGATGAGATACCCTGTGCGCCTTGCTCAGGCTTTCTGTCCAGATGGTAGCTGCCAGTCCATATGAAGTGCTGTTGGCCAATGCAACAGCTTCTTCTTCGGTGTCAAAGGGCTGTATAGTTACCACAGGGCCAAAAATCTCTTCTTGATTAGTCCTGCAAGCCTCATCTAGGCCTTCAATAATGGTAGGTGCAATGAACCAACCCTCGGCGTGTTCACCTCCTAATGAAAGTGATTTTCCACCAGCCAGTACAGATCCTCCTTCCTCTTTTGCCAATTCAATGTATGAAAGAATTTTGTCGTAATGGGCTTTGGAAACTATGGCACCCATTTGGGAATTTTCGTTTTGAGGAGGGCCAACAATCCGCCTTTTGGTTTTTTCTACAAATGCATCTCTGAATTTCTTGTAGATACCTCTTTGTATATAGATTCTAGAACCACACAAACATATCTGTCCTTGATTGGCAAAGGAGGAATGCATGGTTGTCTTCAATGCATTTTCAAAATCACAATCATCAAAAATGATATTGGGGTTCTTACCACCCAATTCCAGAGACATCTTCTTGAATTTTGGTGCAATGATCTTAGCGATACGCTCTCCAGTCTGCGTTCCACCGGTAAAGGATACCATGTCTATATCATCATTTGAGACCAATTCATTCCCTGCTTCAGCTCCTAGGCCGTGTACAATGTTTAAAACACCAGCAGGCAATCCTATTTCCATGCAGATTTCAGCAAGCAAATAAGCAGTCATGGGAGTGACCTCAGAGGGTTTGGCAACCACCGTGTTGCCCGCAGCAAGCGCAGGTGCGATTTTCCAACTGAATAAATACAAGGGCAAATTCCATGGAGATATGCAGGCTGCTACTCCAATGGCTTGCCTCAAAGTGTAGTTGATAACGCCTTCTGAAGTCTGATGACTCTCCGAAGCGAAATGCTTTATTGCTGAGGCATAAAATCCAAAGTTATCCCTTGCACGAGGTATGTCCACTTTTGTCGCAAGTTTGAGCGGTTTTCCGTTGTCCTTGCTTTCAGCTGCTGCCAATGACGCAAGCTTTTTATCAATGGTTTCAGATATCTTTTGCAGCCATGCTGATCTTTCTGTATTTTTTAGACTACTCCAATATGGAAAGGCCTTTCTGGCTGCCTTAACAGCTAAGTCTATATCCTGCTTTCCGGAGTGTGGAATTAAGGAATAAACCTTTCCAGTTGCGGGCTCATAGTTGTCTAGGTATCGACCTTCTGTAGGCGCGATCATTTGCCCGTTGATGTAGTTTTGGATTTTGAACATGCATAGCAAAAATAAAAAACGAGGCCCGCACTTAAGTCATTCCTGATTTTTCTCCTACCTTTGAGAGTAATAATTTTAGTACCAAAGCTACCTGACCTTATTGATATGTGCGGTTCTTGGTACATTAATCGCAGACAATGAACCTATTTGTTTCAAACATTGATTACACTATTACCGAGGATGAATTGAACGAAATGTTTAGTGAATACGGTGAAGTGAAGTCGGTTAAAATATTAATCGATCTTCAAACCCGAAAGTCCAAAGGTTATGGTTTCGTGCTCATGGCCGACCAAGATGGAGCCATCGCAGCCATTCAAAACATCAACACCCGTCAAATCAACGGAAGAGCAATTTCAGTACAGATTGCTCGTCCAAAACCGGAAGGCAACGACAACGTTCGGCTGAGTAAATCTGGCCGTAAATTGCGTCCTCGAAAGCCGCGAGATTCAGATGAATAGATATGCTCCAGTAATTGCACTTTGTTTATTAATCAGTGCATGCGGCAGTAAAAAAGATGGTATACTGGAAGAACCTTCTGTAACATCTTATGAGAACAGCAATGAACCAAAGCAATTAGCTGAGGACTTTGCCAATGCAATTATTCAAAATGATGAATCCTTATTGGAGCCATATCAGGTGACAGAATCCATAGTGCGTTTTATGGTGCCACCAAAACCCGGTCAGGATACCGAGCTCGCTGTTCACGAAATGCTTGAGCCAATGAAGATGCGACTCAAGGACAATTTGATGAACATACAATCACAGATTGATGTGAATGAAGTCGACCGCGCTAAATTGAGCTATAAGGAATACATCTATCACGATGAGGGGCAAAATCCTCAAATTCCCAAAGTGTTAGAAGTAGTGCTTGACAACGATGGGTCTGATGTAAATATCCCAATAACCATCACAGAAATCCACGGCAAATGGTATCTCTTTGAGATACTCAACTCGATGGGGCTGTTTGACTAATCTGCCGGCAGAATTTTTCCGATACAACTTCCAAATCCTACTCTCTTACCCTCTTTTTCACACCATGCCCTAATGGTAACGCTGTCGTTATCTTGGATAAAGGTACGTTGAGTGCCGTCGTTGAGGTCAATATTCTCTTTTCCACCCCAGCTTAATTCAAGCAAACTGCCATAACTGTTCTTTTCTTTGCCACTGATGGTTCCGCTTGCCATCATGTCACCAATGTTCAAATTGCACCCATTAGCGGTATGATGTGCTAACTGTTGAGCCATACTCCAATACATGTATTTGAAATTGCTCCTGCAAATGGTGGTTGTATTTCCTTCTTCTGTACTCAAATCTACCTCTAAATTGATGTCGAAGTTATTTGAACCATTGGTCTTGAGATAAGGCAATACTTCTGGATCTTGAGTTACACTTTCACATCTAAAAGGTTCGAGGGCATCCATGGTAACGATCCAAGGAGAAATACTGGATCCAAAGTTCTTTCCTAAGAAGGGTCCCAAAGGAACGTATTCCCATTTCTGAATATCTCGTGCACTCCAATCGTTGAAAATGACCTTACCAAATATGTGATCCTCAGCATTTTCTGTGCTTACCGTTTCTCCAAGTGCTGTGGGCTTTCCAATAATAAAGGCCATTTCCAACTCCATATCCATGCGCTTGCTGGGCCCATATATCGGTTTATCCGCATCAGGAGGAAGGGTTTGACCCTTTGGCCTCTTGATGTCGGTACCGCTAATTACAATAGAACTAGACCGGCCGTGGTATCCCACAGGAATGTGTTTCCAGTTCGGAAGCAATGGATTATCCGGACGAAACATCTTTCCTACATTGGTTGCATGCTCAATGCTGCTATAAAAGTCAGTATAGTCGCCAATACTGACAGGAACCCGCATTTCAGCCGATAATCGGTCTACCAAAATCTTAGATTTGAACTCATGAAGTATAGAGCCCTGATCGCACAAAGCGTCCTGTAATATCTGTCGCAATCCTGACCAAGTTGATTTTCCCGTTGCAATAAAAGGATTGAGAATTTCAGCCTCAAAAACAGCCTTATCAAAATCAAGGGAATCAA
Source organism: Bacteroidota bacterium (assembly GCA_024638525.1). Taxonomy (GTDB): domain Bacteria; phylum Bacteroidota; class Bacteroidia; order NS11-12g; family UBA9320; genus JAHEKB01. The sequence goes on along the minus strand of JAHEKB010000004.1, from coordinate 12,617 downwards.
ATTGCCCCAATTTTGAAGCGGCATGAAGATCTATGATTTGATCGCCAATAGCAACGCCCGGCGTTCCTCTTCCGTCTCTGACAAAAATCCCAAAGGGTAAATTATGTATGCTAAAGTCTGAATTCTCAGCTATGTCTATCCAAGTTTCCATATTTGATTTAAAGTTCGAAATTAGGCATTCGTGAATTATCGTCGGTCTAGACCACTATGTTTACTATTCTACCGGGAACAACAATCACCTTTTTGGGCGCCCTGCCCTCCATCCACTTTTGTACAATTTGGTCTTGTAAAACAGCTTCTTCAATTTGTTCTTTACTAAGAGATAGGCTCAACTCAATCTGGGTTCTGGTTTTGCCGTTGATAGATATGGGGTAGCTTTTGCGGTCTTCCACCAATAGGCGTTCATCAAATTTGGGCCATGGGGCGTCCACCACGGAGCGGTCGTGACCGAAAAGGGAATACAGTTCTTCTGCGATATGAGGAGCGAAAGGAGCCAAAAGGATTACCAAAGGTTCTAGCACCTGTTTGGAATGTGTCTTTTCTGCGCTTAATTCATTCACGCAAATCATAAATTGGCTTATGCAAGTATTAAAGCTAAAGCGCTCAATATCTTCAGTGATCTTTTTAATGCACTGGTGAACCGTTTTTTGAGCTTGAGTGGATGCAGGCTCATCAGTCATAATCAATTCTCCTTCGGAAGAATAGAATAAAGCCCACAGTTTCTTGAGAAATCGGTGCGTTCCATCTATGCCCTTTGTACTCCATGGTTTTGAATCTTGAAGCGGGCCTAAGAACATCTCGTATAACCGAAGCGTATCCGCTCCATATTCATCGCAGATGTCGTCTGGGTTAACCACATTGAATTTGGATTTGGACATCTTCTCCGTTTGTGTACGGAGCTGAATCTTTCCATTGTTCCAGTCCAATTCATCGATATCAATTCCAGAGAATCTGGTATCTTCATTGATTAAATGTTGAAATGCTGCCTTTTCAATACTCGCATCTTTATTTGCTCGATCAACGGGAATGTGAAATGACCGACCATCGTAATCTAAGAACATGCTTTCACCTTGTATCATTCCTTGATTAACCAATTGTGCAAAGGGCTCATCAAAGTTTAGGTAGCCCCTGTCAAACAGAAACTTAGTCCAAAATCTACTGTACAAAAGGTGCCCGGTAGCATGCTCTGTGCCTCCTATATAGAGGTCAACTTGATTCCAATATTTCAGCTTTTCTGGGTCGGCAAAGGCCTCGGTGTTTTGTGGATCCATATAGCGCAAGAAATACCAAGAGCTTCCTGCCCATCCAGGCATGGTGTCTGTTTCTCTTCTACCTCTAGGAGTATTGACCCAATCTTCCACCGCTGCTAGTGGACTTTCTCCGGTTCCTGTAGGTTCGTAGGATTCTACATCCGGCAAAGTGACCGGCAATTCATCTTCGAGACGAGCGACCCCATTCTTATGTGTTATTGGAAAAGGCTCACCCCAATATCGCTGTCTGCTAAATCCCGCATCGCGCAATTTGTATTGAGTGCTGCCTTGGCCGAATCCTTTTTCCTCTGCCAACTGTATCACTGCTTTAATGGCTTGATTTACGGCTAGGCCGTTGATGAAGTCTGAATTGATCAATCGACCCTCTTTGCTATCAAAACTGGACTCCTGCACATTGTGTTCCTGACCGTGGTCTATAACCTGCACAATGTCCAAATCGTACTTCTTGGCAAAGGCGTGATCTCTGCTGTCGTGAGCTGGGACAGCCATGATGGCGCCAGTACCATAGCCCATGAGTACATATTCTGCAACGTATATGGGAATCTTACTGCCATTGAATGGATTGATGGCAAAGGATCCAGTGAATTCACCGCTTACCTCTTTATTCATCATCCGCTCCCGCTCGCCTTTATTACTAACTTCCTGGCTATATGCTCGCACCTTATGCTCATACTCCGTCTTTGTCAGTCTATCCAGTAAGGGGTGCTCGGCTGATATCACCATGAATGTCGCTCCAAATATGGTATCTGGTCGGGTAGTATAGACTTTTAGGCTTTCAGCCTGATCAGTTTCAAAATCGATTTCCGCTCCACGACTCTTACCAATCCAATTTCTTTGCATCTCTTTGAGTGAGTCTGACCAGCTGAGCTCATTCAAGCCCGAGAGCAGCCTATCTGCATAGGCAGTAATACGCAAATACCATTGGGTCATCTCTTTCTGTATCACTGGGTATCCTCCCCGCTCAGATAAACCATCTTTCACCTCTTCATTTGCTAAAACGGTCCCCAATTCTTCACACCAATTGACCGTCGTCTTTTTTTGAAAAGCAAGTCTATATGCTTGCAATCTTTCTGCTTTGCTTTGTTCGCTAAACTCTAACCAGTCTTCAGAAGTAAAGTGTTCTGTCTGTTCGCCGTGATGTAAAATATTTACATTGCCCTCTATTTCAAAAATGCTGATCAACTGATCTATAGGTTCAGCTTTATCGCTTTTTAGGTTGTACCAGGATTCAAATAGTTGAGCGAAAATCCATTGAGTCCATTTGTAATAATTTGGGTCGCAGGTTTGAACTTCTCTGCCCCAATCGTAGCAAAATCCGATGCGGTTTAATTGTTCTTTATACCTGCTGATATTTTGTTGTGTGGTTTTTGCAGGGTGCTGGCCCGTTTGAATGGCGTATTGCTCAGCGGGAAGACCAAATGCGTCAAATCCCATGGGGTGCAGCACATTAAATCCATTTGATCTCTTGTATCTGGAGACAATATCAGATGCGATATAACCCAATGGGTGTCCAACATGTAATCCCGCTCCTGAAGGGTAGGGGAACATATCCAAAACATAGTATTTGGGTTTTGAACGGTCTTCAAGCACGCGGTACAGTTGATTGCTGTTCCAGTGATCTTGCCACTTTTTTTCAATTGATTTAAAATCGTAATTCGCCATGAAATGAAGCGGCAAAGCTACAGTTTCAGGGCGAATTGACCCTAGCCGAGACTCAATAAATGGTCGCTAAATGCGTTCTATTGAAACAGATTTGTTTTCTTTGTCCAATTCTGTAAAAGATCATGAGCAAATCCAAGGCAAAAGATAAAGGAAATCAGGCATCTAAGCCTCAATTTAATTTTGTATTTGGCAAGAAGAACTACCAATTAATGTTGATAGGACTTGCCGTCATAGTTATTGGCTTTGTGCTTATGTATGGCAAAGAGGATATCTACGATTTTAGAAAAACCACTTTGGCTCCCATTGTTGTTATTGCTGGTTTTGTGATCGAAGTGTTTGCCATTCTTAAAAAGCCAAACTCTACCAATGAGCCTGATTGAGGCGATCATCCTAGGGGTACTTCAAGGATTAACAGAATTCTTACCTGTAAGCAGTAGCGGTCATATTGAACTGGGTAAAGCCTTGTTCGGTATTGAGATGAAAGAAGGACTTCTTTTTACCATAGTTCTCCATTTTGCCACAGCCATCAGTACTATTCTCGTATTTTGGAAGGATATAATTCATCTGTTAAAGGGGATCTTTCAATTCAAATGGAATGAAGAATTGCGATTTGCACTTTTTGTGGCTTTATCCATGATTCCAGCAGCTGTAGTTGGATTGAGTATGAAGGATTGGATCGATCAATTCTTTGACAGCAATGTTCAATTTGTAAGTATCATGTTATTGCTGACCGGTTTAATCTTGTTTGCCTCTGATCGAGTTGTTGATACCAGGAAGGATATTAGTGGTGTAAGGGCATTAATTATTGGGCTGGTTCAAGCAGTGGCCATATTACCAGGCATAAGTCGTTCTGGGTCAACCATTGGAGCATCTATCTTACTTAATATGGACCGCAGTAAAGCTGCGCGATTCAGCTTTTTGATGGTGTTGCCTTTGATTTTTGGAGCAATGGCATCTGAAATTAAAGATTTTCTTGAGATGAGTGCTGTGGATAGAGCTGCTATGGATTTAGAAATACTACCAACTGTAGTCGGATTTATTGCAGCTTTGATCAGCGGTGTCTTAGCTTGCCAATGGATGATTAGATTGGTAAAGAAGAGTAAACTCCGGTATTTTTCTTACTACTGCTGGCTGATCGGAATTATTGGATTGGTCTATACTCTTTTTTAGGAAATTTAAAATTGAGGCGGCGACCTCCTTATTTGGATCACACAGGCAGGTCTTACTTAGGATCAAGATTAGGAAAAATGGATTTAGATAAAATATTAATTCGCTGACTTCGACCTGTAAGGGAATCTAGTTCAATAATTCTGGAATTGTAAAGACCATAGTTGGCACATCGACCTTGAAGGTTTCATTGGTGAGCACATCGAGAAAACTATAATGTCCGGACATGGTTCCATAATCCGAGATCAATGGACACCAAGAGTTGTAACTAAACTGTTCCGAAGGTCCAATAATCGGTTGTTGACCAATTACTCCTTCACCTTCAACTTCTCTGGCTTCAAATAGAGCATCTTTGATCAGCCAATATCTGTTTAATAGCTGCACGGGATGATCGGAATGATTTTCGATGGTGATCTCATAAACAAAAGCATGCACATTGTCTTTCATCCCTTGATATGAGATGCTGGCAAACACATTTATCTTTTTTGATATTTCGCTTAAGGGCTCCAAAGGGTACAATCTAAACAGAAGATTTTAGAATTTGTTGTAATACGAGCATCAGATTATACTTTTGCTCGCTGTGAGCAGTTCATCTTCACTTATAGACAAAGCCGTTGAACACTTATCTCAATTTCCGGGAATAGGAAAGAAGAGTGCCTTGCGCATGGCCTTGTTTCTTTTAAAAAGGCCAGAAGAAGAAACTTTACATCTGAGTAAGGCTTTGCACGAACTGAGAACAGGTATAAAGTTTTGCAAGCAATGTTTCAACTTGAGCGATGGAGAACTGTGCAATGTGTGCAATTCACCTTCAAGGGATGAAAAGCTCATCTGTATAGTAAAGGATTTTCAAGATGTTATAGCATTGGAGAATACGGCGCAGTTCAGCGGGCATTATCATGTTCTAGGAGGTTTAATTTCTCCCATAGATGGTATTGGTCCTTCTGATATTAAAATACCCGAACTGATTAATAGGATAAAAAAATCGGAAGTTAAAGAAGTGATTATTGCGCTATCATCTACCATGGAAGGGGATACCACTGAGTTTTACATTGCCAGAAAAATGCAAGAATTAGGTGTTTCTGTTAGCACTTTATCAAAGGGGATAGCCGTGGGAGGTGAGCTGGAATACGCCGATCAGATGACCTTGGCAAGATCACTGCAGAACAGGGTTAAAATGGATCTTTAATCTTTCTTGGGTGGTCGGGGTTTTCTGTTTCCACCTTTTCTTCGGCCTCTGTTTGCACTTTGATTGTTGGGTTTAGCACCGTCCTTCTTTTGAGCGTTTGGATTCTTGTTCTCGCCTTGCCCTTGTCCCTTTTTGTTTGCAGACCTTTTTTGGTTTCGGTTTCTATTTCTGCCGCCTCTGTTTCTATTCTTGTTTCGGTTGCGTCTGCGCTCCTCATCCTTTTTGTCCATCCGGTTGAGGTCAGTTTCTTCAAGCAGATCATCTTTAAATTCAATAGTCTTGTTGAGGATCTCGGCGCCTTTGGCCGTATCGCTTAGGGTCGCGGGAATCTTACCTTTTTTGTTCATGGCAATGATCTCGTGAACTCTATCCAAGTTTAACGGAATCCAGTCAAAGCTTTTTTCATAGCAATACCACAAGCTTCCTTTCAAGATGTCTACTTTTCTCAAACTGGCAATACCCGCCTCAGTTTTGAGTTTTACATCATCACTTGGAAATTCTTGCAGCGCTTCTGAATACAATTCAAGCTCGTAATTCAAGCAGCATTTCAATCTTCCACACTGGCCAGAAAGCTTAAGCATATTTATGCTTAGGTTCTGAACTTTTGCAGCACTCATGCTCACGACTTTATAATCTGTAAGCCATGTACTGCAGCAAAGTTCTCGACCGCAACTACCAATTCCACCAAGTCTTGATGCTTCCTCTCTGTAACTCACCTGCCTCATTTCAATTCTGGCTCTGAATTCCGAAGCATAGCGCTTTATTAGCTCTCTAAAGTCTACTCGGCCTTCTGAAGTATAGTAAAAGGTCACCTTCTTTCCATCGCCTTGGAATTCCATGTCGGAAATCTTCATTTGAAGATTCATTCGCATGGCTATGGTTCTGGCACTTTCTAAGGTGGAGGCTTCTTTGTCCTTGAAATCCTGATATTTTTTTAGTTCTGCCTCATTGGCGAGTCTGAGAATTTTACGCATTTCACTGCTGTTCTCGTCAACTCCGTATTTTTTCAATTGAAGTTTTACCAATTCTCCGCTGAGAGAAATGGTGCCCACATCATAGCCGTAATCTGATTCTACAACAACCTTATCTCCTGTAAAAAGATCAAGTCCTTCAGCATTTCTAAAGAAGAGTTTTTTGCTGCCCTTGAATCTGACCTCTACAATGTTGAAAGGCACATAATCCTCTGGCAAAATCATGTCGCTCAACCAATTGTATACATTGAGTTTATTACAACTTCCCGTACTGCAGTCTCCATTCTGTCCGCAGCCAGCACTATGTGTACCATTATTATTCCCGCAACTACTGCATCCCATTGATTTCAGGCTTTTACTTTTTTCCGAATGAAATGATGTCTGAGGGCCAAAGATAGCTGAAAGAGTGAGATTTTAGCATTGGCATTTCTTCCAATGTGGTAGATGGTTTCATTTATTGCGGTATAGCATTCTTCAATGCCTTTGGCGTTGAGAGATCGCGAAAAATTCTTGATGAATTCCTTGTGTTCTCCACTGAACCTAATCTTATAGTCATCCATGCTTCTATAAAGAAGCGTTTCCCTTAAAATCTTCAATCCGTTTTGCAGAAAGAGTTGCAATTGCGTTCTTCCTAATTTGGCCAATTCGTCTACGAGAGAACTCACTGTACTCAAGTCATTTTGATAGCATGCCAACATCAATTTCCTGAAGGAATCCGAATAATTATCGTCAACATCTTCCACCATTCCAATGGCTTTTCGCATATCGCCTTCGGCTAAAAATGCGATACTTTCTGCCCTGGATTTATCTAAATGATAGCTGCTTTTTAAATGTTCGCTAATCTGTTCAGATGAATAGGCGGGTACTTTGACTAATTGTGTTCTACTGCTGAGTGTTGGCAGGAGAAGGTCAAAATTATTGGCAACCAAAATGAAATAGGTTTTTTGGGGAGGTTCTTCGATGATCTTCAATAGACTGTTGCCAATCTTATCCAAATACTCCGGCATCCAAATGATCAATGCCTTGGCTTCTCCCTCAAAGGGTTTAAGGCTCAATTTTGAAAGGATGTCTCGGCTTTCCTCACGTGTGATGTTTGGAGTCTTGTTCTCATCTTTGCTGATCCTGGTCATCCAGTCTCCAACATTCATCAGTGGATGTTCGCTAACCATTTGTCGCCAATCCTCAATAAAATTGGTGCTCACTTGTTTTGCGCCAGCAGTTGGATAACTGTAATGCACATCTGGATGAGCAAGCCCTTGAATTTTAGAGCATGAACTGCACTCTCCACAAGAATCCGTTTCTGTCGGTTGATTACAGAACAGGTACTGCATATATGCCAAGGCCAATCCCAGATTTCCGCTGCCTTGGGCTCCTAAAAAGAGTTGAGCATGCGGCACTCTACCTTCACGAATACTTTGAATCAACTGGGCCTTTAAGCCCTCATGTCCAGTGATTTCGGAGAATTTCATTCTTGTACTTTGAGTTCTTTTCTGATTCCCAGGCCTATGGATGCTATCAATAACAAATAGATGGCAATGGCAGAGGCATTTGAAATGGTCTTGCCCTTGGTATAGGTTTCAGGTTCGAATTTGAATCTTATCTCGTGTTTACCCGCGGGAATTTTCATACCTCTGAGAACAAAGTTCACTTGTGCATGATCTACTTCTTGATTGTCGATGTAGGCGTGCCAACCAGCCTCGTAGTATATTTCTGAAAATACCGCATACCCCTCTTTAGAACTCTCACTTGTGTATACTAGTTCCTCGGGGTGATAGGATGTCAAACTGATATAAGCACTGCTGTCTATCTCAAAATTGCTTTGTTCAACTTGCCCTTGATGTTTCTCCTCAATTATGGCTGTATTTCTTGGGTTGATATCCTTCAATTTTAGAATGGCTTCATTGGCATCCTTCACTTTGGCAATGTTCTGAACAAACCAAGCATTGCCATAGGCATTTGGATTTTGTCCATAGGCCACTTCCTTGTTTTGGGAAGATGTGTAAATGAAGTATTTGCCATTGAGCATATTCAAGTATTTATTCTCAACAACATTGTTCTTGTTGAGCTCGTCGTACATATACCAATCGAATAATTCCTGATATCTTCTGAGCTTGGCTGCATTATAACCCCCTATGGAATGGTGAAAATTTGATGCCCTAGTGCTAGACATTGTACTCTGAGTCAGATCAAGGACCCGATAATAACTGTTGTCTTGCATAATGGCTAAGTCTGCTTTGGTAGGTTGGACTTCGCTATCTATTTGCCGTTTGGTCTTAAAGTTGTCGCTGCTCAAGTATCGTTTGTCAACGCCCCAAAAGTCTACGAGTACCAGCAGACCTATCAATCCAATGCTAATTGGCATTTTGATATTGCCTTTGTGGTACAACCAGAGTACCAAAAAAACAGCTCCCATAAAGAATATGCTCCGGTAACCGTCCTTTTTCATGGCTTCAACTCTTTGAGGCACCACTTGTGCCCAGAATTGTTCGACAGGCACTTTATAGCGCTGAGCCATACTCATATCTCTATCTTCTAAGACCTGCCCGGTTAGAGGGTCGATGGTTCTATGCGTTTTAAAATCATTGAAGCTTTCACTGAAGAACGTAAGTATAATTAAGAACGCAGCCAGTCCTATTCCTGAGAATTTGAGGAATTTCCATCGCTCTTCCTTGTTCTCAAGCGCGAAAAATCTCTCCAGACCGAGGATGGCGAGAATGGGTATACACAGCTGAACTATGGTCAATGCCATCGTCGGGGCTCTGAATTTATTGTAAAAAGGAACGTTTTCAAAAAAGAAATCATTGAGCCAAACAAAGCTGTTCTTCCCCAATGACAAGGCAATAGCAAGCAAGACCGCCGTTAGAAGCCACCATCTATTCAGATCGCTCAGAAGTAAAAAACCCAATATGCAGAGGAATATCACCGTAATGCCCATGTATTGAGGTCCTGAGGTGAAGGGTAGGGCACCGTAATACAAACCAGTATTAGCACCCCCGCCGGCATAATTGGGGATAAACATCGCTCCTATGTCATCCCAGCCGTTGCTCCACTGAAATGCGTACCATCTGGCCAAACCATCTGAGGGGGGCTCTGCTTTTTCCGCTCCGCTTTTTTCAATCCTTATCTCAGATTTTCCCCTGATGGTATGAGTTAGGTATTCTTTGGTTAGCAATAGATTTAACGAGTTGGCACCCAGAGCGAGAATTACTCCAGCCAGCGCTAAACCCGCAACCATTAAATAGGATTTGAATTCCTTAGAACGGAAGTATTCAACGGCCTTGAACAACATCCAAAGCCCAATAATGATTCCGGTATAATAGGTGATTTGGACGTGGTTGGCCAAAAGCTGAAGCCCCATGCCTATCGCAACTAGATTAAAACCCAAAAGGTACCTTTTTCTGAACAAATATTGAACCCCTGCAATTACCAGCGGAGCATAGGCAATAGCGATTGCCTGTGTGTTGTGCCCAGCTTCAATTACGGTCATATTGCCGGTTACAAAGGCCACAGCTATGGCACCAATCAAGCTAAGCCAAGGTCTCACCTTGAAACTGGCAAACATGATATAAGCGCAAACCAAGAGCAGAAAAATCTTATCCCAAGTAAGGGGCTTCTTTGGCACCCGGAGTGGTTTTAATAAATTTTGATTCCCGACGCCACTTATCTGATAAGTAGGCATTCCAGAGAATTGGGCATTGGTCCATAATATCTTTTCGCCTTTTTTAGAGTATTCCAAGTGTTCACTGGCGGCGCCCTTGTATTGGGTAATGTCTCCTTGTGAAAGAACTTTGCCCTCCAAAACATCGGGAACATATGCAAAAGAGATGGCGACAATGGCCGCAATCATTATCAGGTGATTCTTATATCGTAGAAATATGGCTTTCATGAGCGTGCTTCAGCTTTCAATAATATTAAATAATAAGGGTTAACGGTGGATGAAAACTACAAATTCTCAACGACTTTGTGATAGCTTTTAGCTTGTAGCATTCGAGAAAACTTTTCCGTATTCACAGAAGCGATCATGGGATTGGCATCAGCTTTATGCCTAATGTACAATTCTTCTAAGTGTTTTGTGATTAACGTATGATCTTGGTCGAATACTTGACCTGCCTTAGCATCCTTAATCACTCCAGCAACAAAACCGTCCTGTTTTCCAATGTAGATTATGTGTCGTTTGGCAGCCAAATATTCAAATATTTTAGCGGGTATACTGCCTTCATTGCGGTCTTCATTCAGTGGCCCGACCAATAAGAGGGCATAGCTATCTTCCAAGTATTTAATGGCCTTGGCATGTTCTACATAATCCAAAAATTCCACATGGTCTGTCAATCCATCCTTTTCCAATTCTTCGATGATTTGCGGAGCGGTTTGTCCAACAAATCTCAGTGTGAAAGCGGCTTTGGGGTGAAGATTTCTAAAGTTTCTCAATGCATGAATAAAAGGAGCAGTATTGTATTGAGCGCTTATGGTTCCTGTATAGGTAATGATAAAATCTCCCCTTTTTGTATAGTCAAATTTTGCAAAGTCCTTTGGATCATAGCCATTGGGAATCACAGTGTTCTTGTCTTGAACAGAAGGAACCTTTGAAATGAACTCATCCATGAATATGGGACTTACAGTGCAAATATGATCGGCATTTTTCAGCACTTTATTTTCTATATACTCATCCCTAGACCGTGACCAATTGCTGTGTTTTAAGAGGTCGTAATAGTAAATACCTGTCCAAAGGTCTCTAAGGTCCGCAATCCATTTTATCTGGCGCTTCTTTTGCAATGCTAATCCAATGGTCTGCACAGAGTGAGGAGGGGAGCTGGTAATCACATGCTCAACGCCTTCCCGGTCGATCAAGTCTAGTGCAGCCTTGAGGGCGTATTTCTTCCAATACTTGCGTGGATCAGGTACAAATAGGTTAGACCGCAACCAAAGCGCTAGCCTGTGAGTCCATTTGTCTGTATTAACATTCGACATGCCAGCCGTTGGTACGTTCCTTTTTCCAACCAGTGATTTGTACAAATTCAATGGTTCAAAAGAAGAAGTGCGGATCACTTTGATTCTTTCATCAACTTCTTTTTCCAAACTCGAATCCATGGTCAAATAGCTGGCTTTGTTCGCTTGAGGGCAAATAACAAAAACCTCATGACCGATTTCGGCGAGATAGTGAGAGAGCTTCAACCACCGCTGAACGCCTGCTCCTCCACTGGGTGGCCAATAGTAAGTTATGATCAATATCTTCTTCAATCCGAGAAAACTTCCTGGTACATTCTGTAAAAGTGTGTTCCCCACTTAATCTTCTTGCGTTGCGCCTCCCAATCTATAGAGCTTCCTAAGCCAATGTGTGCACTGAGCAGAGGTAGGTTGATACCCGCGCCTAAACAGGCAACACTCGTTCCTTGGAGTCTTGGGTTAATCTCCAAGAGGTATGGTTTACCCTTGCTGTATTTCAACTGAATACCAATGGGGCCATTCAAGTTTAATCTTTTGAGAACTTGTTTACAGTATTCGATCACCTCTTCATTCTTTTCAATAATGCCCTCAACGCTGATTCCATTATTGATCTTGACTCTTTTTCGGGGGATGATCAATTCTACTCGTTCATCTTGAATCATGCAGTCCACAGAATATTCATCTCCTTCTAAATAATCAGAGACTAAAAGAGGGACAAAAGGACCTTTGGACAAGAGGTCCAGACTTTGTTGCCGGCTGAGATAAGCGGCATTTGGCTTTTGGTTCAACCATAGGTCATAACTGTTTACTTTATTATCTATAATTCTAAATCCACGGCTTCCGTTGGCAACGCAAGGTTTGAAAATGAGCGCTTTATCGTCAACATGAAGTTGATCTAGGGCTTGATCAAAAGACTTGAGGTCATGAACAATACGGTAATTGGGTAGACTTAGGCCGGCATGAGAAAGGTGATTATATAATTTGCCTTTGTTGTTGGCTATATCCAGACTGTTTTGAGTGCTAATGACAAGGTCTATGCCCTCAGCTTTCCAAGCCTCTTTTTGTGTACTTAAGGGTATCAGTTCTGCAGTGGTAATGGGGAGAATCAGATCTACTTTTTTTTCTTTGAGTTTTTCTTTCAAAACAGAAAGGTAGTTCGAGTTACTTCCATGGGGAACGGTAAAAAAGTCGTCTGCCAATTCGCTGCCAATCACCCTTGGGTTCTGATCGCAGCTACTGACCTTAAATTTTCCTTTTAGTGCACCGATTATTCCGGCTGCACCTGGAGCTCCGCCACCTGTGACAAGGATATGTGTTTTGCTTAGATTATCCATCGCAAGACCTCAAAGACCTCTGCGTACTCCTGATTTATTTGTACCCCCCTAGCCGTTGCTAAGCCTTTGATGAAAGCTTCTT
>JAHEKB010000155.1 GCA_024638525.1 Bacteroidota bacterium | reverse complement strand
ATTACCTGATTGTATCTCTCATTGTTGGTGATAAAACCATTTTCATAGTTGAAGGTGATCTCTTCTACCTCAGTTCTTGCCTGTGCGATCAATTCGTCCTTTTTACTAGGAACCAATACATCCGAGATATTGAATGACAAACCTCCTCTGAAAGAGTAGTAGAATCCAAGATCCTTGATGTTGTCAAGGAAGCTCGCGGTTTTAGCCACTCCGGCTGATACGATCATTTCACCAATGATATTACGCAATGACTTTTTGGTCAATAGCGTATTGATGTATCCCATTTCCTCTGGAACATGCAAATTGAAAATAACACGACCGACGCTGGTTTCTACCAATTGCTCGGTGAATTCATCTTCATCCTTGATCTTCGTCTTGACATTGATAATGGCATTCAAATCAACTTTGCCTTCGTTATATGCAATCTCGACTTCTTCAGAACTGTAGAACTTCAGACCTTCTCCTTTAACAGGGTGATCTTTTGTGCTCTTTCTGGACTTGGTCATATAATAAAGACCCAAAACCATATCCTGCGAAGGAACCGCAATCGGTGCTCCATTGGCAGGGTTCAAGATGTTGTGAGATGCCAACATAAGGATCTGTGCCTCCAAGATCGCCGCATTACCCAAGGGTACGTGAACAGCCATTTGGTCACCATCAAAATCCGCGTTGAATCCAGTACAAACTAGAGGATGCAATTGAATTGCTTTACCCTCAACCAATTTCGGTTGGAAGGCCTGTATACCCAATCTGTGAAGCGTTGGAGCCCTGTTGAGCAAGACGGGATGGCCTTTCAAGATGTTTTCAAGGATTTCCCATATTACAGGTTCGCGTTTATCAACAATCTTCTTAGCAGATTTAACTGTTTTTACTATTCCTCTTTCAATCAGTTTTCTGATGACGAATGGTTTGAACAACTCTGCTGCCATACCTTTTGGCAAACCACATTCGTGCAGCTTTAAGGTTGGACCAACCACGATTACGGAACGGCCTGAATAATCAACACGCTTACCCAAAAGGTTTTGACGGAACCTGCCTTGCTTACCTTTAAGCATATCGCTCAAAGATTTTAGAGGTCTGTTACCATCGGCTTTAACGGCATTGGCTCTTCTGGTATTATCCAAGAGTGAATCTACGGCTTCTTGAAGCATTCGCTTCTCATTCCGAAGGATTACCTCGGGAGCCTTAATTTCCATCAATCGCTTCAATCGATTGTTACGGATAATGACCCTTCTGTATAAATCGTTGAGATCAGATGTCGCAAAACGACCCCCGTCTAAAGGTACCAATGGACGCAATTCAGGAGGAATAACTGGAAGCATCTTCATGATCATCCACTCCGGCTTGTTCTCTCCTGTATTGTTTGCTTCTCTGAAGCTCTCAATCACATTCAAACGCTTGAGCGCTTCGTTCTTTCTCTGTTGAGATGTTTCGTTTGCCGCCTGATGCCTCAAACTATACGACAAATCGTCCAGCTTGAGTCTTTCCAACAATCCCCAAACAGCCTGACCGCCCATTTTTGCGATGAATTTATTGGGGTCGCTGTCGTCCAAATACTGATTCTCTTTTGGTAGAGAATCGAGAATATCTAAATATTCCTCTTCGGTCAAGAAGTCCAAATAGTTTACACCATCCTCTTCTTTGATACCCGACTGTATTACAACATATCGCTCGTAATAAATGATCATCTCCAATTTCTTGGATGGAAGTCCAAGAAGGTATCCGATTTTATTCGGCAGTGATTTGAAATACCAGATATGTACGATAGGAACAACCAATTCGATGTGTCCCATGCGCTCGCGTCTAACTTTCTTTTCAGTTACCTCAACACCACATCTATCGCAAACAATTCCCTTATAACGGATTCGCTTGTATTTGCCGCAATGGCATTCGTAATCCTTGACAGGTCCGAAGATCCTCTCGCAGAAAAGACCACCCATCTCCGGTTTATAGGAGCGGTAGTTGATGGTTTCAGGTTTGGTAACCTCTCCAAAAGATCTCTGCAAGATCACTTCGGGAGATGAAAGACCAATTCTAAGTCGCTTGAAGTTCGACTTTATCTTATTATCTTTTTTAGTGTAAGACATTTCTCTTTTTAATTAATCAAATGTGATTTCAATTCCTAAACCTCTCAATTCATGTAGCAATACATTAAAGGATTCCGGTAAACCGGGCTCCACCATATTGTCACCTTTCACAATGGCCTCATAGGTCTTAGCCCTTCCGATGATATCATCAGATTTCACGGTCAAGATTTCTCTGAGAATATTGGCTGCACCAAATGCTTCCAATGCCCATACTTCCATCTCACCAAATCGCTGGCCACCAAACTGAGCTTTACCACCCAATGGTTGCTGCGTAATCAGTGAATAAGGTCCAATAGAACGAGAGTGCATCTTGTCATCAACCATATGACCTAGCTTAAGCATATAGATCACACCTACTGTTGTTTTCTGATGGAATCGCTCACCCGTCAATCCGTTGAATAAATAGGTAGAACCAAATTCAGGCAATTCTGCCTCATTTACATATTTGCTAATGTCAGATTCACTTGCTCCGTCGAAAATAGGAGTAGCGAAATTCAATCCGAGTTTAATACCGGCCCAACCAAGGACAGTTTCATAGATCTGACCTAGGTTCATCCTTGAAGGTACACCCAATGGATTCAAAACGATATCCACTGGAGAACCATCTTCTAGATAAGGCATATCTTCTTCGGCAACAATCTTAGCAACGATACCTTTGTTACCGTGACGGCCTGCCATTTTATCACCTACCTTAAGTTTTCGCTTCTTAGCCAAATAAATCTTAGCTAATTGAAGAATCCCTGTTGGAAGTTCATCACCAACACTAATGGAGAACTGCTCGCGCTTGTAATCCGTAATGGTTTCGTTCAATTTTGATTTATAGTTTGCAAGAATCTTAGCAACCATTGCATTCTTTTTATCATCTGATGTCCAATTATTATAGGAAACCGTGCTAAAGTCAATCTTGGCAATGTTCTTCAACGCGAACTTGGTACCTTTAGGAATAACCTCTTCGTAATACACATTCTGCACACCTGCCGAAGTTCTAGTACCTACTAACTTAAACAGTTTGTCTATCAGAACAGCTCTCAGCTTATCCAATTCAGCCAAATGCTCATTTTCCAATTTAGTGAGCTTGGTCTTATCTTCTGCTTTGCTCGCTCTATCTTTCTTTACCCTAGTAAACAACTGCTTGTCAACTACAACACCTTGGGTAGATGGTGTGGCCTTAAGTGATGCATCTTTAACATCACCTGCCTTATCACCAAATATGGCCCTGAGTAGTTTTTCTTCTGGAGAAGGCTCAGATTCACCCTTTGGCGTAATCTTTCCGATTAGAATATCGCCAGATTTTACTTTGGCTCCTATGCGGATAAGACCGTTCTCATCTAGGTTCTTGGTAGCTTCTTCACTGACATTTGGAATGTCATTTGTCAGCTCTTCCAAACCTCTCTTGGTATCTCTCACTTCAACGTCGTGCTCTGTAATGTGGATGGAGGTATAGTAATCGTCCTTTACCACTTTTTCAGAGATTACAATCGCATCTTCAAAATTATATCCCTGCCACGGCATGAATGCCACTTTAAGGTTTCTTCCCAATGCCAATTCGCCACCCTGTGTTGCATAGCCTTCAGAAATCACCATTCCTTCTTTCACCTTATCGCCTTTTCTGACAATCGGCCTTAGATTGATATTGGTGTTCTGGTTGGTTCTGCGGAACTTGGTTACAGAATAGGTCTTGGTTTCTCCAATGAAACTGGTCAGAGCTTCATCTTCAGTCAGGTCGTATTTGATCCTGATCTCATCTGCATCCACATACTCTACGACCCCTTTACCTTCAGCTAACAACTGAGTTCTTGAGTCTTTAGCTACCTGTCCCTCTAATCCTGTTCCAACAACTGGTGCTTCAGGGTTCATCAACGGAACCGCTTGACGCTGCATGTTAGATCCCATCAAGGCCCTGTTCGCATCATCGTGTTCCAAGAATGGAATCAATGAGGCTGCAATAGAGACAATCTGGTTGGGAGCAACATCCATATAATCGATATTGTCCTTGTTTTCTATAGGGAAGTCACCCTCAAACCTGGCTTTAACCAATTCGTTAGTGAAACTCCCTTTCTTATCTACTGGAGCATTGGCTTGAGCGATAATCATTTCATCTTCTTCCTCCGCACTTAAATACTCAACCGGCTTATTAATTTGTACCTTACCCTTGACCACCTTTCTGTAAGGGGTTTCAATGAATCCCATACTGTTGATCTTGGCGTGTACACAGAGTGAGGAGATCAAACCAATGTTCGGACCCTCTGGTGTTTCAATGGTACAAAGTCTACCGTAGTGAGTATAGTGAACGTCTCTAACTTCGAAACCTGCTCTTTCTCTGGAAAGACCACCAGGCCCGAGTGCGGACATTCTTCTTTTGTGAGTTACTTCAGCCAACGGATTCGTTTGATCCATGAACTGAGACAACTGATTGGTTCCAAAGAAGGAATTAATCACAGAAGAAAGCGTTCTAGCATTGATCAAGTCTGTAGGTGTAAAGACCTCATTATCCCTGATGTTCATTCGCTCACGTATGGTTCTTGCCATACGGGCCAGTCCAACGCCAAACTGATTGTATAGTTGCTCCCCAACTGTTCTAACCCTTCTGTTACTCAAATGATCAATATCATCAACATCCGTTCTGGAATTAACCAATTCAATCAAATACTTGATGATGGAGATGATATCATCATTGGTAAGAACTCGAATGTGATTTTCGATCTCTAGGTTGAGTTTTTTATTGATTCTATAGCGACCAACTTCTCCGAGATCATATCGTTTATCCGAGAAGAACAAACGCTCAATGATGCCCCTGGCTGTTTCTTCATCGGGCGGATCAGTATTACGCAATTGGCGGTAGATGTGCTCTACAGCTTCCTTTCCTGAGTTAGATGTATCTTTTTGAAGCGTATTCAAGATGATCTGAAAATCATTCTTGTCATCAGTTTCTTTGTTTAAGATAATAGTCTTAACCCCGGCTTCGATGATTTCTGCAATGTGATCCTCTTCGAGAACAGTATCGCGTTCTATAATAACCTCATTACGTTCGATGGATACTACTTCACCCGTATCCTCATCTACAAAATCTTCGATCCAAGACCTCAAAACCCTCGCCGCAAGTCTGCGACCCAAGGCTTTCTTCAAGCCGGTCTTGGTCACTTTAATCTCCTCAGCAAGGCCGAAAAGGTCAAGAATGTCCTTATCTGTTTCGAATCCGATAGCTCTCAATAGAGTAGTTACCGGGAATTTCTTCTTGCGATCGATATATGCATACATGACGTTGTTAACGTCAGTTGCAAATTCAATCCAACTTCCTTTAAACGGAATGATACGCGCTGAATATAGCTTAGTACCATTGGTGTGATAACTCTGTCCAAAGAACACACCTGGCGATCTGTGCAATTGAGAAACAATCACACGTTCCGCACCATTGACAATGAAAGAACCGTGCGGTGACATATAAGGCAATGTGCCCAAATACACGTCTTGCACCACGGTCTCAAAATCTTCGTGTTCAATATCGTTACACGACAGTTTTAGTTTTGCCTTCAAGGGCACTGCGTAGGTCAAACCGCGCTCAATACACTCTTGAATAGTGTATCTAGGCGGATCTACGAAGTAGTCCAAGAATTCTAGTACGAAGATGTTTCTAGTGTCAGTAATGGGGAAGTTTTCACTGAACACCTTGTATAGCCCTTCGAAGTGGCGGTCTTCTGATGAAGTATCCAATTGGAAGAATTCCTGGAAGGATTTGATCTGTACATCCAGAAAATCAGGATAGTCGATCACCTTCTCAATTCTACCAAAGTTGATTCTTTCGTTATTTATTGTTGACAAGGTCTTAATATTTTGGTGTGAATAGACAAATTTTACAAACGCCGAAAGACCCACTGAAATATCAGGGGTCTTTCGGAAATTTTATTTAATGCAATTATTTAAGTTCAACTTCAGCTCCTGCTTCTTCAAGTTTGGATTTCATAGCCTCGGCTTC
>JAHEKB010000154.1:2035-6083 GCA_024638525.1 Bacteroidota bacterium | reverse complement strand
CCGCAGATAAGGAAAGCCAAGAAACAAAAGGCATTCAAAGAGTCCATTCAAAAAGGTGATAAAGTGGTAACCACAGGAGGTTTGCACGGAAAAATAACCGAAATCAAAGACCTTACCCTCACATTGGATGTCGGCAACGGTATTGAACTGAAATTCGACAAGTCAGCCATCAGCATGGAGGCTTCGACTTTGAACGAGAAAGCAGGCAAATAAGTGCAGCATTTGAGAATTGGCATTACGGGAGGGATTGGCGTAGGTAAATCCACCGTTTGCGAGATTTTCAAAAGAATAGGAATCCCGGTCTACGATGCAGACTCCAGGGCCAAATTCATGATGACTCACAATCCGGATCTCATTCAAGAGATAAAGGATGCCTTTGGCTGGGATGCCTACAAAAGGAACAATGAACTAAATCGAGAATATTTGGCCAAAATAGTCTTCAACAATGAAGAGAAACTAAAGACCCTGAACGGCTTGGTTCATCCTAGAGTTAGTGAGGATTATGAACATTGGACCTTAGACAATAGAGACAAGCCATATTCCATTAAAGAAGCGGCTTTGTTGTTCGAAGCCAAGAGCTACCTCCAACTGCATAAGGTCATTGTGGTCACATGCCCTATCAATACACGTATAGAGCGTATAATGAAAAGGGATCACGTCAAGCGAGAGGATGTTCTCAAACGCATCAATAATCAGATGACAGACAAGGAAAGGTTATCCCTAGCCGACTATGTTATTTTGAATGATGGCAGGAAATCCTTGATAGAACAGACCCTTGACATACACCATCAAATTCTGGAACTAAGAGAGAAAGAAGCAGTACCTTTGAAATCATGAGCAAGCTCAAGATCCTTGACCATAAAGACATTGTTCTCAAGCTAGACAGAATTGCCTGGCAAATTGCAGAAGAATATCACAAAGAGAAAGAGATTGTCGTCTTGGGAATTCAAGAAAGAGGGTCAGCCATTGCCAAATTAATATTCGATAAGCTCTCAGACATCTGCAGTGCAAAAATCAGCCTTTCACATTTGCATTTAAACAAGGATCAAGCCTTGGAATCCGAGATCAGCATACAACCGGCGGTCAAACTGGACTCAAAAGCAGTGGTGATTGTAGATGATGTATTGAATTCAGGGATTACCTTGGCTGCTAGTTTCAAAAGGGTTATAGAAGGAAGACCCTCAAAAGTCAAGGTCGCAGTTCTTGCCAATAGAGACCACAAAGCTTTTCCCATACATCCAGATTTTGTCGGTATTTCCCTTGCGACCACAGTCATGGAGCATATTTCCTTGGTTAGCGAGAAAGGTGAGATGGCGGTTTATCTGGTCTAGAGACTTAAAAAAATCCGTATTTTTATTGGGTGAAAAGAAAGCTTCTTTCCCTCCTTTTGGCTTTAATAGGTGTTTATACTGTTAAGGCACAGACGCAAGTTGTGTTCTACACCAATATGGGCAACTTTACTGTCCAGATGGAAGATAGTTTAGCACCCATTACATCCGGAAACTTTCTGAGTTTAGTTAAACAGCAGTACTACGATGGCGTGATTTTTCATCGGGTTATTGATAATTTCATGATTCAAGGAGGCGACCCCACGGGAACCGGCTCTGGAGGCCCGGGGTATACCATAGAGGATGAGTTTCACATTGACCTGAGCAATGTTCGGGGAACCATTAGCATGGCCAATTCTGGTCCCAATACAGGTGGAAGCCAATTCTTCATCAATTTGGTAAATAATACCTATCTGGATTTCAACAAATCACCATTTAGCTCCAAGCATCCAGTCTTTGGTAAAGTCACCGATAGTTTCGAAGTTGTCCAGCGAATAGGCGATGTTTCGACTAACTCATCAGACAGACCTATAAATGAGGTGAGAATGGACAGCATTAGAGAATTGAGGTTTTACTCAGCGCCGCCCGAGATCAATGTTAAACAGGCCAAGGTCTATCCGAATCCAGTGGTTTCAGCTCCATACATACTAATTCCAAAGTCAGATAATCAAACGGAACATTTCAACGCAAATACCATACATATCCAGTGCATCAATGGCCATGGATTGCAAGTCTGGTCCAAAGCAATACCAATTAAAAGTGGTCAGGTGGAGATTTCTCTTGGTGATCTTTATAAGGAGAATTTGGTAAGTGGGATATATATCCTCCGGATATTAGAAAGCCCCAGTGGATCTGCCGAAATAAAAATTGTTATACCCTAAACGCGAAGATTTATTGGGTTTATACTTAAGCCTTTTCTAATTAATATTGTTGATTGAGTAAGATATGAAATCAGCAACCATAATTGGAGCGGGTTTGGTGGGATCGCTTTGGGCCGTTTACCTGTCCAAAGCGGGATATAAAGTCACCATTATTGAACGCCGTTCAGATCTTAGAGACGCCAATATATCAGCAGGAAAATCAATTAATCTAGCTCTTTCTGTCAGGGGATGGAAAGCATTCAAAAATGTGGGTGTTGAGAAAGAGATAGAGGAAATAGCGATTCCAATGCACGGCAGAACGATGCATGATAAAGAAGGCAATCTGACCTATCAACCATATGGTCAAGAAGGCCAGGCTATATACTCGGTATCGCGGGCAGGTATCAATTGTAGGATGATGGACATTGCAGAGAAATATGGCAATGCCGAAATCCTTTTTCACGAAAAATGCTTAGATGTTGACCTGGAATCAGGCATAGTGTACTTGGAGAATACCAAAACAAATGCGCGTTCAAGCATACAAAGCGATGTGGTCTTTGCCGCAGACGGTGCATTTTCAGCTGTGCGCTACAATGCCATGCAAAAGCTAGATCGATTTGACTATTTACAGGACTATATTGATGATGGCTATAGGGAAATATTACTCCCTGCAAATCCTGATGGCAGTTATAAATTGGAGAAAAACACTCTTCACATATGGCCTCGAGGTCGATTCATGTTAATCGCCTTACCTAATGAAGACGGTTCATTCACTTGCACTTTGTTCATGCCACATGAAAACCATGAGTATGCCTTTGACAAGATCAACATGGCTGAAGAAGTTGAACATTTTTTCAAGACCGTCTTTCCAGATTTCTTTGAACTCATACCAAACATCGCGGAGGTATGGGAGGACCATCCTCTATCCTCTTTGGCCATAATCCGTTGTTATCCTTGGACTGCCGGTAAAGTAGCACTTATGGGCGATGCCGCTCATGCTACGGTACCCTTTTATGGACAGGGTATGAATTCTGGATTCGAAGATTGTAGTGTGATGTGGGAATTGATGCAAAAACACAAGGAAGATTGGCCAGAGGTCTTTAAGGAATACCAAGAAGTGCGAAAGCCCGACGGTGATGGTGTACAGGACCTGTCCTTACATAACTACTATGTAATGAGAGATTATGTGGCAGATCCTGACTTTCTACTTCAAAAGAAGTTTGAACGGCGCATTGAACAACTCTATCCGGACAGGTATTTGCCTTTGTATTCTCAGGTTTCTTTTAGTCATATCCCCTATTCTATAGCATATGCCAACGGCATGAAACAAGACGAATACATGAAAGAATTGATGGGCAAACACGATTTAGAACAGCTTTTCAATGAAGATAAGATCGATGAGCTGATTCATTTGATCATAGACGAAGTCACTGCACTACATGAATAATTAAATGAAGACGTTGAGTGTCGGGGGCAAAGCTCCCCCCACCCCAAGACCAAATTACACCATTAGTCCATGCTTTCAAAAGCAAGAATTCTAAGTGCTTGCCTATTTCTAATTAGCGTCGTTTTGACTTAGTCTTGAAATCTCCTTAGCTACCCTCACCCCGTCCAAGGCTGCGGATAGTATACCTCCGGCATAGCCAGCTCCTTCACCACAAGGCATAAGATTGTGAATGTCCGGGTGATGCAAGCCTTTCTCACGTGGGATTCTAACCGGCGCACTGGTACGAGATTCTGGGGCTACTACGACTGCCTGATCATGTTCAAATCCTTTGAGCTTGGAGCAGGCTTTTCGCAAACCTTCTCGCAAGCGCTCATTCATGGCCTTGGGATAAAGCTCATTTAAATCGACGGATA
>JAHEKB010000154.1:0-2025 GCA_024638525.1 Bacteroidota bacterium | reverse complement strand
CTTTTCTTGCCCATCAAATAGTCTTTTAGGTTTTGAGCAGGTATCTTCATCTGACCTCCAGCCATTTCCGCTGCCTTTTGTTCAATATGCTGCTGAAATCTCAGAGCGGCTAGCGCGCCTTCGTGTTTAAAATCTATCCACTCCTCTTGATCCACTTCCGTTACCCAACCGCTGTTGGCGTAAGGTCCATTTCTTTTACTTGGAGACCATCCATTTACTACTACTTCGCCGCTATTTGTCGCTGCAGGTGCAATGATGCCACCGGGACACATACAGAAAGAAAAGACTCCCTTGCCATTCACTTGTTCCACCAAACTGTAGCTGGCAGGTGGAAGTAGATCCATATGCCTAGAACGGTGATATTGAATTTCGTTGATCAAGGATTGAGGATGTTCTATCCTAAATCCCATGGCCAATGGCTTTGCTTCTAGCTTTAAATTTTTAGCATGAAGCAGCTCATAAACATCCCTGGCTGAATGGCCAGCGGCTAAAATAACTGCCTTACATTTTTCCCTTTGACCATTTACAGAGAGCCCAATCAATCTAGTGTTTTCAATATGGATATCTGTAAGTTTAGCACTAAATCTCAGTTCAGCTCCAGCTTTTACGATGGCCTCCCTTAAGTTCTGAATAACTCCAGGAAGTTTATTTGTTCCTATATGTGGATGTGCTTCATAAAGAATTCTCGGGTCTGCTCCATAGCCGACTAGCAATTCCAAAATGTCTAAAATCTTACCTCTCTTATGGCTGCGGGTATACAGTTTCCCGTCAGAAAATGTGCCTGCACCTCCTTCGCCAAAACAATAATTAGACTCTGGGTCGATCACGCCATCTCTACTCAAAACCGCAACATCTCTGCGTCTTTCCTGTACTTCTTTCCCTCTTTCTATGATAATGGGTCTTATGCCCGCCTCTAATAATGCTATGGATGCAAATATGCCTGCGGGGCCAAATCCAACCACATGACATTCTGAGATAAACTCATCTGTTGGTCTGATTTTTCTTGTTTTTATCTCTTCTTGTTGAAATTGAAGCTGAACTCTGAGTAGATAAATAATATTCTTTTTTCTAGCATCCAGCGACTTGCGCAAGAGTTTAACCCCGAGTATTTCTCGATCTAAGCCGAAGTGATGCTTGATATATCCGGGCATATCCTGCTTCATTTGTTCCCATTGATTGGGATCAAGCCGAAGTTCAATTATGCGGTCATCTAAATTTTCCAAGAAGTTTCCACAAATATTCTATAAATAAAGCAATGGAGCATCTTTGCAACATACAATGACTAAATCAATTGAAGAACTTGGGAAATACGTCTCCCAAACCCGTCGTGACATTGTGAGAATGGTGCATGCAGTTCAATCAGGTCACCCAGGGGGATCACTTGGTTGTGCAGAATTCTTCACCGTACTCTTTCACAACGTGCTTAAACACCGTGCAGAACCTTTCTCGATGGAGGCAAAAGGAGAAGATGTCTTTATTCTGAGCAATGGGCACATTTCTCCTGTTTACTATTCTACTCTAGCACGGAGCGGGTACTTTCCAGTGAGTGAATTGAGCACCTTTAGAAAGTTAAATTCTCGCCTTCAAGGTCATCCAGCTACGCATGAACATCTCCCAGGCATTAGAATCGCCAGTGGTTCATTGGGTCAAGGATTATCGGTTGCTACCGGCATAGCTCAAGGTAAAAAACTGGATGGTGAAAATACCAAGGTTTACGTTCTATGTGGAGACGGAGAACTTCAAGAAGGTCAAATTTGGGAAGCAGTAATGTATGCGGCTCACAACCAAATGGACAATATGATTGTGACCATTGATGTAAATGGCCGACAGATAGATGGTGATACAAAGGATATTATGGGTTTCAAAGACCTCAGAAGTAGATTTGAGGCTTTTGGATGGAAGGTCATGGCAATGAATGGCAATGACTTACAAGATGTTCAAGATGGCCTATCAAAGGCTGCGGTTTTGAGCGGAAACGGCCAGCCGATTTGCGTTCTAATGAATACAGAAATGGGGAACGGAGTT
>JAHEKB010000153.1:5361-6178 GCA_024638525.1 Bacteroidota bacterium | reverse complement strand
GCATTTCTGACTTTCAATTGTGGTGGAATGGAATCCGCAAATTGGACAAAGCCCGGTTTTTGAGTTGTATATGTACAACCGTTATCGAGTTTTACAACTAGGTTTACGTCAAAAGCTCCTGCATTGTTGTAGGTCCTAGTTTGATTTGATTTTCCCGAACCCGCAGGATTATTGCTCCCTGGGAATGCCCATGAATAACTTTTAGAATAAGGAGTATTCGGATCTTGAGTGAGTTGAAAGGTTATGGTCTTTGGTGTACATCCCCTTCTAATATTTGCGCTAAAATCAAAATTGAGATCTGGCAATACTTGAATGGTGTCAATAAATTGGCTAACACCTTGACATCCAAAAGAATCAACCACAACTAAACTCAATGATTTATATCCTACCGTCACAAAAAAGTGAGAAACGGTGTCTGCGGTCAAGGCGTAATTACTGCCGTCAATCACCCAGTTTCTCTGGGCACTGTTTGGAGTAACATCAGTAAACTGGACCAATCCAGGTCCGTGGCAGAGTAAATAATTTGAAGCAATAAACTGAGGTTTGGGCTTCTCTCGTACAATGAGGATGTCATTTTCAGTGATGGTACAAACCCCGCCCGTAGGAAGACTTATGGTAAGCTTGGCATCTATGGTATCTGCCGAAGTATAGAACGAATAAATGGTATCCGTTCCGCTAACAATTCCATTGCCAACATCCCACTGGTAGGTTGAGCCTGCTACGGGATTTAGGAGTCTAAATTGGACAATATCCGGCGCACAAACACTTGACTTATTCGCAACTATTTGGAACCCAGAACACTGCGAAAACGCTGAAA
>JAHEKB010000153.1:0-5351 GCA_024638525.1 Bacteroidota bacterium | reverse complement strand
TCCAAGAAATAAGGCTTACTATGGTTAGGGCACGCTTCATTTATTATGAAACTGCTTTAGCAAATATAGTTTCTTAGAGTTTTCTTTAGGTCAAAAATGCCTAGAAAATAGAGAAGGCCTCCGGTATAACCAAAGACCTTCTCATTACTGCCTCCTCTAAGGTAAAGGTATATGGTCCGCATAAACGCAGAGCATAATATGTTGTAGCCATCAAATGGCTTAATTTGAAATACAGAGGGTTAGATTAAAGATTCTTGCTAAAAAAAGACTTGAGAATCGAGTAGTTTAGTGCCCTAAGGCGGCAGCAAAGATAGCCAGAAATTTTTAGTAGAAATAAAAATTTTAGTCTGAACAAAAACATCTGAGCATTCCTTTTATTTTCGCCCCAATGAATCGATCTATTCTTTTTAGCTTTACACTAGCCTTATTGCTAAGTTCATGCGATAATCAAATTTCAGAGTTAGAACAAACTCAAGATCTTTATGAGTCGGCCTTAAAGCACAATGACTTAACCACTCAGAGAGTTGCACTCAGTCGCCTTATTTTGCTTGATACATCCAGCATGGATTACATAGATTCACTGGCGAGATTGTATATCAAAGATGGCAACTACGAAGGCGGTCTTCTTTTAGCCGAACAGCTGTTTGAACAAAATAAAGGCGACAATAAGCTCAAGGAATTATCTGGAGTGGCTTATCAACAAGTCTTCAAATTGAATAAAGCTACGGAGATTTTTAATTCCCTTTTTGCCAATACTCGTGATTACAGATATGCATATCAGGTTGTAGCTATTGCTTATGAACAGGCAAATACACAATTGTTTGACAGTTTGAGCAATCAGCTATTGAATGTAGCTGCCAATGACAGTATGGTCGCCAGAACGATGATTGATTTCCCTGGACCAATTACTGGTGCTCCTCAACTGATTCCGCTTGAGGCGGCAACCATATTCTTGAAAGGAAAATTTGCTTTAGACAAACAGCAGGATATCAGATCAGCTGTAAATTATTATCAGCAAGCCATCGTCAAATTCGAATCATTTGAAATGCCGTATTACTACCTTCAAGAAATTGAAATGATGCAGCGCCAACAGCGTTAATTACTTCTTCCAGTTTATTTCTTGCTTGCCTTCTGAAGCTAAAATCGCTCGGCTCAGAACAAAGAGATAATCGCTCAGTCTGTTGAGATAATGAATAACGACCACATCAATGTTTTCTAGTACTACAACGCGTCTTTCTGCCCTTCGGCAAATGGTTCTTGCCATATGGGCAAAAGCAGCGGCACTGCTTCCCCCTGGTAAAATAAAGTTCCTTAGTTTAGGGAGATCCTCATTCAAAAGATCAATGGCGTTTTCAAGTTTTTCTACATCAGTACTCTCTAACTTGGGTAGTTCAAAATTTACTTCCCTTTCTGTTGCAAGTAAGCTTCCAATATTAAAAAGTACGTGCTGAACTTCAAGCAATAAGTCAGAATCTAAATCGGTACTAGACCTCAGAACCCCAAGAGCGCTGTTTAGTTCATCTACGGTGCCATAGGCTTCGATCTTCTGGTGTGATTTACTTACTCGAGTTCCTCCTAAAAGTGAAGTTTCACCTTTATCCCCTGTTTTAGTATAAATTTTCATGTGTGTTTTTGGTCCGTACTTACCGACTCATGCGCAATCTTTCCATCCATCATCCGAATTATTCTACTGGCACGTGCAGCGATGTCCTCTTCATGTGTGACCATGATTACGGTATTGCCTTCATTGTGGATTGCATCAAAGATTTCCATGATTTCTGTACTACTAGAACTATCTAAGTTGCCAGTTGGTTCATCCGCGAGCACAATTGATGGTTCATTGACCAAAGCGCGGGCTATCGCCACACGTTGTCTTTGTCCACCAGACAACTCACTTGGCTTGTGGTCAAGCCTATCGCCTAGACCTACTTTTTCCAGAGATATTTTTGCTCTTTCTAGTCTTTCTTTTTTTCCAATCCCGGCGTAGACCAATGGCAGAGCCACATTATCCAAGGCCGTGCTCCGTGGCAAAAGATTGAAACTCTGAAAAACAAATCCGATTTCTCGATTTCTGATCTCGGCCAATTCGTCATCTTTCATATGACCAACCTCTTGACCATTTAAGATATAATCTCCTTCACTTGGGGTATCTAAGCATCCAATTACGTTCATCAGGGTCGATTTCCCGGATCCCGATGGTCCCATGATGGCAACGTATTCCCCTTCCTCTATTACTTCATCAACTCCGTCCAGAGCATTGATGGTGATCTCTCCCATATGGTATATTTTGTAGATGCCTTTGAGACTTATCATATCACTTCTTTGATATTACCTTGGGTACTTTAAAGTAATCTGAATCGTGATCAGGTGCATTTCTGAAGGCTTGTTCTTTGCTCAAATGCTGCCCTACCTCATCATTGCGCAACACATTCTCCGCATCGCTTATATAAATCAAAGGCTCAACCCCAGTGGTGTCCAAGCCATTTAATTTATCGCAGAAATCCAGTATTCTCTCAAGCTCTTCCTTGATTCTCCGCTTTTCTTTTGAATCAAATTCCAAGCGAGCTAGTTGGGCCAATT
The DNA here is from genome assembly GCA_024638525.1 of Bacteroidota bacterium. Classification (GTDB taxonomy): domain Bacteria; phylum Bacteroidota; class Bacteroidia; order NS11-12g; family UBA9320; genus JAHEKB01. Next base: position 2,771 of record JAHEKB010000153.1, on the reverse strand, counting down.
CGTCTATCTTTTCATCCTTAATCCTCATGCTGATTCAATTCATTGAATTTAGATTCAATAATACTGTATACCTGTTTAGCGAGCATATCCTCATCCCCTTCTTTTAGATTTGATGTCTCTATAGGTCGATGAACGTACATTCTCATTTTACCTGGCGTTCCTCCTGACTCCAAACCACCAGAGGGCAGTCTTTTCCAATTGTCCACTATAGTTATGGGTACCAGCTTTACCTTGTGTTCAATGGCCATTCTAAATGCTCCCTTCTTAAAGGGAAGCATTGTAGGCACGGTCTCTCCAATTCCACCTTCTGGAAAATTCAACAAACTGACCCCGTTTTTTAATCTATCTGTCGCCATATTCATGGCCATCTTGGCGCCACTCAATGAGCTTCTTTTAACGGGTACATCTATGGTTTTGAAGAAGATTTTAAACAATGGGATATTCGCCAATTCACTTTTGGCCATGAAGTTGAAATAAAATGGCATCTGGACATTGGCTGAGAGTATGTCTAAATAACTAAAGTGGTTGGGCGTAAATATGTATACTTCATTTCGGTCCAAGGGTTGTTCATAAATGGTTGTAGGTCTTAGACCGCTAAGAATCATTATGGTGCGACCCCAAATCCTACGAAGCACATGTGCTTTCGGATAAAAGCGCTCTCTGGAGAGCAAAACGAGAAAAAATGGGTAATACAATAGAAAAAATACCACAAAAAGGACCAAGAAATAAATGGCCCAAGCATATCTCAATGCTCTAATCATTGTTCATTATTTCGCTCAATTTATGCACTTGTACATTCAGGAAATCTACTAGAAGTTTTTCAGCCATCATGCGCATCATGAAATTCAGTTTTGCATGAATAATAGCCTCTACTTCTGTTTCTGCACCAAGATCGCTAAGCTGCCACTGCAAGTCAAACTCAAATGGCACTTGATTTTGAGGCTTCATTTCAAGAAGAGAGAATTCCTCTTTCCGTGTAAAGGCCAATTCAATATCTCCAATGCCTTGAATATTCAATTTTGCACCGTTTTCACTCGCTTGGAATGAACGCACATTGCTCGGCATGAGAACTTCGTAGTTTTCGGCTTTAGACAAATAGTTAAAGACCTCTTCTGCGTTCTTATATATCTTACTTTTATTGCTTTTGAATTCCACCATCTTGCTGATACATCATATTTTTAGCCACAAAAGCCGCCATCAATACAGAAATTACAAAGGCCGTGACAATTCCCTCAATAATTGTGCTGACACTATAACCCCAAGGCTTGAATTGCCCAGCTATATATGAATTTGCCTCCTTAATTTTTACGGGTTTTTCCTCTTCCGTCAAGTCGGCATTTTCAGCAATAATTTCAACAGCTTGGCTCTGAGCGTGTTTGACATGTTCTCTATAGAACTCACCATCCGGGGCATACAGTATGGCAAATACCGCAATACAAATTGCACTCTTTACCAATGAGATAAGAACTCCCGACAGCAAGGTTCTACCAATGCTGATGATACCGCCCTGTAGTTTTTTAACCAGGATTATTCCAAAAACAACCGAAATCAGCAATATGATGATCTTGGTCAGATATAGAGATTGGGAATTGAAATTTTGACCGGAATAGAAGAGATATTCCAATAGCGCACTAAGGATACCGGCTATTCCTCCAAACAACCAAACGGGTCTTTGCAAAACGAATTAATCTTCTTGAGGACGCGTGTACTCGTCAAAGTCATACTCAGGCATGAGATCACTCTTGACATAATTTACCGTCTCCGTAAATGCCTCCATGAATTTATTAAAGTCTTCCTTGTATAGAAAGATTTTGTGTTTCACATAATTACCGTCTTCAAAACGCTTTTTGCTTTCGGTAATCGTAATGTAATAGTCATTGCCTTTTGTGGTTTTTACATCGAAGAAATAGGTCCTTTTCCCGGCCCTAACCCTCTTTGAAAAAACTTCTTCCTTGTCGTAATTGGACTCCGCCATCTGCTCTTTCTTTAAATGATTGTCAAAAGAACAGAAAAATAGCTAGAATTAAAATAAAATCACACTTCCTGCTCTTCAGCCTGCAAGAGCTGTCTTTGGTAGAGTTCTCCATAGCTTCCGTTCCTTTCCATTAGGCTTTGATGATTGCCTTGTTCAACTAGCTCCCCTCCGTCTAAAAACAGGACGAGATCTGCGTCTTGCACAGAGGATATTCTATGTGAAATATTGATGAAAGTGGATTTATTACTCACCGCATCCAAGGCTTGCTTTATCGCTACCTCGGTTTTGGTGTCCACGGCGCTAAGACCGTCATCTATCAATAGTATATTGGGATCTTTGATCAATGCGCGAGCGATGGCTGTTCTTTGTTTCTGACCTCCCGACAAGGTTATTCCGCGTTCACCCAATAAGGTTTCCAATTTGTTAGGGAATTTCTCTACTTCTTCGGAAAGAGAAGCCATGTCCATAACTTTATTAAGCTGTTTTTCACTGACCTCTTTATGGCTTCCAAATAGAATGTTGTCTTTGAGGCTTTCGGAGAATAAAAATATGTCTTGAGAAACATAACCAAAGAGCTGTCTCAGAGAATCGCGGTCGTATTCTTCAATGGGTACATTATCTATCAATATTTGCCCTTTGCTTGGAGCATATATTCCCATAAGCAATTTAGCTATTGTCGATTTACCACTTCCAGTAGTGCCAATTATTCCAAGCTTCTCGCCAGCTTTCAATTCAAAACTGATGTCTTTGAGCACCCAATCCGCATCTTCCTTATAGCGAAAATACACAGCGTCAA
>JAHEKB010000152.1:2276-6209 GCA_024638525.1 Bacteroidota bacterium | reverse complement strand
ACCCAGTTCATACAAGGACCTTAATTTCAAAAGGGGTAGTGGCGATTTGATATTACTGCAATAAAAAGGGAGCGTTTCCGCTCCCCTTTAATCAAATCACTAAGTTTACTTTACTTAACATCAATTTGTCTTGGTTTTACCTCATCTAGTTTTGGAATGCTGAGGTGGAGAATACCGTCGCTCATTTTTGCGTCTATTTTATTTGTGTTCACATTTTCAGGTAACTGAAATCGTCGTGTGAACTTACCATAGGTAATCTCACTTAAATGAAATTTCTCCTTTTCTTCCGTCTTTTCTGTCTTTCGTTCTCCGCTGACTTCAAGCACACCATTGTTCAATTCAATTTTAACTTCATCTTTCTTTATTCCGGGCAGAGATAAGCTGAGATTGAAACTGTTATCCGTCTCTTTGATTTCTGTGCTCGGTCTAAAGAAGGCTGTGTTGGGGCTCATTTCGCTAACATTATCGTCGAAGAATTGATTGACCAACTGGTTGAAGTTTGTTGGGAACATGTCTGACATCCAATAATTTCTAGGCTCTACTTTTTTTAGTTTCATGATCTTAAATTTTTCACATTAAGAACAATTACTAATCCAAGCGGATATTAGCGCCAAAAAGGCACAATATGATGGGTAAACTGTTAAAATAGCGCCATTGTGGCGCTTATTGGGCGATAATAATGCGGTTGATGTCTTGAAACTCTAAAACCTCTACGCTTCTGAATCGCTTGCTTAATGCAGATAATAGATCAAAGCGGAGGCTTTTGTCCTCTTCAGATTCTACAGTATTATAAATGAGCAATCCTCGCTCGGATACCGATTGCAGTATTACTTCAGTAAATCGGTCGTTGTAGATTATCGGCACAGTTTTGAGGTCATCGAAGAGATCCACGATAATTAGGTCGTATACATTGGTGTTTTGCTCCAAAAATTGGAGGGCGTCGCAGTGCAGTACTTCATTCTTAGCCCCCATTGAAAAATGATCGCGATAGAGTCGAATTATTTCAGCATCATATTCTATGCCGGTTATCTGTGGGTCTAAATTATATACTTTATTAATCAAATGTTCCACGCTTCCCGCACCAAAACCCAAGACCAAAACGGACTTGACCTCTGAGAGGCCAAGCTTTGAAAATGCGTACTCAAAGACTTTATAGCCATTGCCAAAGGAATAATTGGCATTTCTACTATTGAGCACCTTTCTACCCATGCTCCAAACTACCTCCAGTAGCTCATTTTGTTTAGAGCTCGAGCGTTCGATGGGAATATCCCAAAAATAAGAGAGGTATTTCTTGAATTTTGACATAAAAAAATCCCCTCGAACAAGGTCGAGAGGATTCAATATTATATAATTATCTTAGTGTTGAACGATAATCTTGGTTACAGCTTTGGCATTGGTGCCAACAACTTCAACAAAATAATTTCCATTTCTCAAAGTGTTTGTGTTCAGTTTAATCTGGCCATTGGTGCGCCCGCTTGATTTCAAAACCTCCCTGCCATTGATGTCATACACCTTCATAGAATAATTGCCTTTGATTCCTGATTTCAAGTGAATATATGCATTGGCCGGATTTGGATAGGCGCTCAATTCATATCGTATGTTCTCGTTTGATTCAGGTTCTACATTGGTCAGCAGTGATCCTGTGGTCCACATACCTGCACCATGTGTACCTGCTACAATTTTGTGACCAGTCCATGGTTTTTCCGCTGACTGAGTAAGATCCAATACGGGAACAACTGGGAACGGACGCGATGGGTCAATACCAGTATTTGCCGGTGCCCATACAGGCGAATTTGAATAGCCGTTGTCTGTAGCGTACATACCGTACTCCGTACCTATAATAAGTACTGAAGGATCATCAGCACTAATTATTCCTGAATATACCGGAACCCTAGGAAGGTTGGTAGTAATACTTCTCCAGTTAGGACTTGGGTCCATGGCATTTTCGGTGATAAACACATAGGTATTGCTTCCGTAGTTTCCAACGGTAACCAAAACACGGTTATCATCTGTAGGGTCAACAGTGATGCTAGTAATGTGGCGTGATCCAATTGCCAAATTGCTAGTAATATTGTTTTGGCTCAAAGAATCAGATATGGAAGTGTGTTGTACCAATTCAGTAGTATCCCAATTCGCCGTATTAAGACCATCTATTCGATAAACCCTTCCATTTCCCGTTGCAGCGAAAAGAGAATTACCATCTCTTGATGTGGCCATATGGTTAACCTTTCCAATATTAGAAGTAAGTCTAAACCATCTTATGTTGTCATTGCTCGGCGATTCTCCGTTGTGAACAGAACCTGCCGCATTATTACACATCCATACGCCATTGGTCAACCATAAGAACAATCGAGAATCGTATAATGAATCATAAAAATCGCTAGGGCCATTTAATGCTTTGCCTTCAATGGCATCTTGATTTTCCCATAAATGTAGACCAGCTGAAAAACCAGCACCGTCGTTAGGCCATGTTCCTCTGAATGAAGTTCTGACTCTATTGTCCCAAATAACAAGGGTGTTCTTTCCTCCGTCAACGGACCTACCTAATGCAGCTTCTTGAGCCATGGCATAAATAACATCAGAATTGTATTGAGACATGGCACAATTAAAACCATCTGCTCCACTGAATAAACCAGCCAATTGTAAAATGTCTGCACCCGGTTTTCTTGGGAAAGCTTCCGTTTCAACCAGGATGTTTCCGTTGTCTTGTGTTGAGCCAATGATTTCTCCAGAAGGATTGGCGGCAACAGCATAATATTGGGTAGAGGTGAAATTAATACTTCTATCTGTATATCTTCTCAATGTAGAATCCGTAGTCATGGCGATCCCACCGTCATTGCAGATGTACATGATTGGGTACTCACCCGTATTGTCAAACCTGATACGATGCTTATCAGAATGAATAACGAAAGGATTATTTCCACTGTATCGACCAGTCTGACCCACTATTTCTGGGCCTTTGGACGCTGACCATTCCCCAAACTCAATACCGCCCATAAATACTCTGTCCCGGTCTCTCGGGTGAACTCCTATACAGAAATCCCAGAAGGCCTGTCCTCTGCTTCCAGATGAAAAAGGTGAGAAAAACGTACTTTCTTGATCCAATACTTCTTCCCAATTCGCTCCGGCATCTTTAGATCGCCATAGCCCTGTTAAGGCTGAAGTTATATCTATGGTTCCGTCTTTTCCTAAATCCACATTACCTGCTGTGATAACATAGCAATAGTTCGGATCAGACTCCGACCAAGCAGCGGCCATTCGCACATTACTTGTAATGCCTGACACTGGAGAATAAGCTCCTGAATTGGTTATATCGGTAGATCTGAAAAGTGCAGAACCAATGTTGCACAGCACGACTCCATTCTTGTTGATGACAACATCTTCGCAAGAACCAGATCTCAATAAGGTCCAATTCGAACCCCCGTCGTTAGAATATCTCAACCCCAATTGGGTCCCGGCAAGGATTGTATTGCCGTAAGAGGCCAATGAGCCTACATTTCCAAAATTACCAGTACCGTTGAGAAGGGTGAAGTTTTCGCCATCCGTGGACTTATATATGCCGTTGCCTATATAAACAGATGACTCTTCACCTGGTGTTCCTCCAATTCCACTACCAATGAAATTTTCTCCGGTTCCCGCATAAATAGCATTGTCGTCAGTTTGCGTGAAGCACACTACTCCAAAGCCATTGTTATCCATGGATAAAGGATACCAAGAGGCACCCTTATTAACGCTTTTATAAATACTTCCACTTGTAGAAGCCGTATACAATACATCTGGATCTTGTTGGTCGACTAAAATGTCTCTTGCACGACCCCCGATATTGTCAGGTCCACCAAATTCCCAGCGAATCGGCCATTCGGCTTTGGTCTTGTCATTTCTTAGCTTTTGAGCAGCTAAGTACCCTGCCTTATAATCTTCAGGATCGATTGT
>JAHEKB010000152.1:0-2266 GCA_024638525.1 Bacteroidota bacterium | reverse complement strand
AGTCCTCCGGTGGGGTCTTGTTCAAAATTCCTAGCTTGGTATTTCGCCTTGTCAGACGATTGGTTCAAGATAATGAATGCTCCAATGGCAATAGTCAGCGCGGTAAATAGTACGGTAATTTTCTTGTTCATCTACTTATCCTTAGTTTAAAATGATGCTTTGCAAATTTATATGGCGGGCGCTCATACGCAAGTATAAATTGACCAAAAGCTGTTGGGCTTCAGAAACGGCAAATACTTAGTTATAACTCCCAAATTGGTACGACAAGAACAAGCTGCCGAACAGCCTGTTGTCATTGTTGTATAATATTCCTAGATCTTTTGGATAGTAGTCGATTGAAAGGCCGGCTCTGAGACCTCTGTATCGGAAATCCCTTTCTCCATCTAGTTGTAGATAAATTGCAGAATGTATCCCTATATTTATTTCTAAATCGCTGAAGCCTTTAGTCCAACCTCCATCTCCTAAAATATACTCCTGCTGTGCATGAACGTTCTGATCATATTTTCGGAGTACCTGTCTTGGGTTTTCTTGTTGATCAAGTTCTAAAAAATACACCTGAACTGGTCTGAGAATGGCTATGCTGGGTCCAACTTCAAAGCCTGTAAAGAGTCTTGGAGAATGATTGCTATTCACACTGGTTTCTCTGAGCCAAGCCCAAGCAGTGTTGAACTGCAAAGCTCTTTTTGCCTTGCCATAGACGTAGGGAATAGGATTGGGAATAATTCCATTCTGGACTTTGACTTCCTTACTGTGTTTTAGGTTGGATAGGCTTAGGTGAACTCCAAACTGATTTCGTTGTTCTTGCAAGATTGAGAACTCGCTGCTGAGTCCAAAACCGTTGGTTTTAAGATATGGACCTGCTGAAAAAGAGGGCTTTTCTCCGCTCAACCAATTGTTTTGACTTTGAACATTCAAAGCAAAAACAATAGCTATTATCAATGATACTGCCCTCTGCACAATGTAAATATACAACAATAAATCAAGCCGATTGATTGCCGTTTAAGATTTTGACAATGGCCAGAATAATTAAGCAATGGCCTTGAGAAGACTCTTTTTGTCTATGCCGAAATGACTAGTGTGAAAAGATACCTTGCCGTTTTGAAGTACAATTAATTGGGGCGATTGGTGTTGGATTCCCAGAGTTTCAGCAATGTAATTGCTTAAAGCTCTTTGTTCTATCACTGGAATGATAAAGGCTTTGTGTTCAGTTAAAGTATCCTGGCAATAATCGGATACCCTATTTAATGCTGTTGAGCTGATTGAGCATCTGGTGCTGTGTTTGAAGAGAACAACTGTTCCGGCCTTGAGTAGGATTTTGTCTAAAGTGGGTTGATCTAAGGCTTGAAAACAAGACATTAAGCAACTGAGCTCTGCTCAATATTTAGCTGTCCAACACCGGGACATTTTTCTCTGGAGCCGCACGAACTTATTAAGACACTTAAAAAAAGTCCCAATGCAAGTAGTGACAATAATTTTTTCATATTCTTTCTCAAATTTTCGTTCTTCGCTAATGAGCAGTTTAGTCGGTGTCGCTACAAAGTAACGAATTAATCGGGGTATTAGAAAACGATGAAGTCAAGGACTTTATTACCAAACACTTAGATGACAATCCAAAAGTTCTAACGTTGAAGTATGCCGGCAAGCTCAATTTTGACCTTGTTCCTGTCCTCTCGCTTCTAAAGTTCTATCAAAAAGCCAAACACAAACTTCCGCGTTTTGTTCAAAGTCGTTTGGCTTTAACTGATCGCAGTTATCAGCAGGCCAGTTCTGAGCAAATTGCTTCTCACAAAGCATCAATCTTATCTGGACAATCAGTGATAGATCTCTGTGCTGGCTTGGGGGTTGATAGTTTGGCATTTGCAAGTCGCTTTAATAGAGTAGTAAGCATTGATTCAGACCCGGATCTTGATGAGCTGAGCCGGTACAATCTCAAATGCTTGGAAATAGAAAATATAGAACGGCGATTAGGCAAAGCAGAAGATCAAGACGTCGATTCATTTGACTGGATATATTTAGACCCCGACAGAAGGGCAGATGGCATTAGGAAAGTTCGCATTCAAGATCTTCAACCCAATATCTATGAGCTTTTACCAAAGTATGAGCAAAAGGGCAAGAAGGTGGTTCTCAAACTGAGCCCACTTTTGGAGCTGAACACCTTGTTAGACGATTGGCCAAATTACATAAGAGAAGTGCACTTTATTAGTCAACACAACGAAATGAAGGAAGTTTTGGCTTTTTTTGGTCCGGGCAAGGAGCCATGTAAAGT
>JAHEKB010000151.1 GCA_024638525.1 Bacteroidota bacterium | reverse complement strand
TACGGCAGCATTGAATTATTACCCGGCCATAGCAGAAGCGTTTTACGCTCAGATTCCCTTGCTGGTTCTCACAGCGGATAGACCTGCTGAACTCATTGATCAATGGGAGGGACAATCCATCAGGCAAGATAAAGTATTTGAAAAGCATTGCAGATTGAGCTTAGAATTGGATCCATATACGGCCGACGTCAAAGGCTTAATTTTTAACGTTCTAGAGTGCATGAATACTCAAGTTCCCGGTCCGATACATGTCAATATTCCCATAAGAGAGCCATTTTATGATCGCGAAGTTCTCCTACCCGCAAAGGCTAAACTCGGAAGCAGAAAATTTGCTAAGGTGATATATTTTGAGGACCTCGTTCAACTTAGGGATGATGCCAAACTGATGGTAGTGCATGGGATGAAGGAAGGCTCTAACTACCGAGTGGATTTTAAGGAATCAGCAAATGAAGAAAAGGCGGTAATCCTATCAGATCTGAGTTCAGATCGCAATTCGAATATTCAGAATTGGGATGCTCTCTTGTACGGCTTAATGAGGCATGGTTCAAGTACAGAAAGACTTAAGCCAAATGTGTTGATTACCACCGGGACCTTCAATCTTTCAAAAGGACTTAAACAGTTTCTCAGAGCTCAATCAACAATCACGCATTATCACATCGGTGCGCACCCAGAGCATGGCGATCCTTATGCAACTAAACCCATATGGGTAGATCCATTGGTTGTAGTCAATAGCGAAGATTGGAATTTGGATGATTCCTTTAATGCGGATTGGATGGAAATCAGCCGATTGTACTCAACACAATTTGAAGGGCTGAGCTGGACTGACTTTCATGAGTTTTCAGCAATGCGCCAAATTTTAGATGAGATTCCCGCAAATGCAATAGTGCACAGTTCCAATTCAATGCCGGTGCGCTATGTTTCTTTTTTGAGGGATAGGCTCAAGACAAAAAAGATATACGCCAATCGAGGAACAAGCGGAATTGATGGATGCTCCTCCACTGCCATAGGATACGCTTTACTCACAGAAGAGGATGTCTATCTGATCAGTGGTGATATTGCTTTTAGTTATGATTCAAATGCCTGGTTCAGGGATGGAATACCTAAAAATGTGAAGGTGATCTTATTGAACAATCAAGGTGGTCAGATCTTCGAATTTGTAGATAATGCCAATAAACTAGAGGCGAGATTGGACTTTCAATTGACTAAACACCAAAGAAACTTCAAGCTGTTTTGCCAGCATTTTGGATTGAAATATTTTTGCGCACAGAATTTCACAGAATTAGATGAAGGATTGAGTTGGCTCAAACAATCTAATGAAGCCTCCGTTCTTGAAATAATAACACAACCACAAGTCAATAAAGAATTCTATAAAGAGTTTAAGCAATTAGGACATGAGCAATAGAAAATGGACAACCATAAAAGAGTATACGGATATACTTTTTGAAGAACACAACAAGATCGCCAAAATCACATTCAATAGGCCAGAAGTGTATAATGCCTTCAGGCCAGAGACAGTGAGTGCATTGATTGATGCCTTCAACATTTGTAGAGAGAGGACAGATATCAGGGTGGTAATCTTAACAGGAATCGGGGATAAAGCATTCTGTTCTGGAGGAGATCAAAATGTGAAAGGGATTGGCGGATATGTAGGTGAGGATGGAGTTCCTAGATTGAATATTTTGGATGTTCATCGCCAAATTCGCAATATCCCTAAACCTGTAATTGCTATGGTTAATGGATATGCCATTGGTGGTGGCCATGTGTTGCATGTGGTATGTGATTTAACTATAGCAAGTGAGGACGCAATATTTGGTCAGACAGGGCCTAAAGTGGGCAGTTTTGATGCTGGTTTCGGCAGTTCGTACCTAGCCAGGCACGTTGGCCAGAAAAAAGCTCGAGAAATTTGGTTCCTCTGTCGTCAATATTCTGCAGCTGAGGCCGAAGAAATGGGCATGGTCAATAAAGTAGTGCCCTTTGATCAACTAGAGGACGAAACCGTGGATTGGTGTGAAACCATCATGGAAAGAAGCCCAATGGCTATCAGAATGCTCAAGCGTGGATTTAATGCAGAGCTCGATGGTCAGAGAGGTTTGATGGAATTTGCTGGCGATGCCACCTTGATGTATTACCTCATGGAAGAGGCCCAGGAAGGCAAGAATGCATTCTTGGAAAAAAGAAAACCCAACTTTGATAAATTCCCAAAATTCCCCTAGCTCATAAGCTTGTGAAAGCTACAATTTGTTAGCTATGTACTAACATTGCAGCATGAGTTCAGAGACACAAGATTTAAAGCGCACAGCACTCTATCAAAAGCACTTGGATCTAGGCGCTAAAATGGTGCCTTTTGCCGGCTACGATATGCCTGTTCAATATAAGGGCTTGAAAGAGGAGCATATGGCGGTGAGAAATGGCGTTGGTTTGTTCGATGTTAGCCACATGGGTGAATTTGTCGTTAGAGGAAAGGATGCTGAAGCCTTGGTAGCATGGATATGTTCTAATGATATCAGCAAAGTGATAGATATGCAGGCCCAATACAACTGCATGCCAAATGAAGATGGTGGAATAGTGGATGATTTGATTGTTTACCGATGGAATGCAACTGAATATTACCTGGTTGTCAATGCTTCAAACATTGAGAAGGATTGGAACTGGATAGTCAAGCAAAAAGAGTCCAAGGGATTTAATTGCGAAATCGAGAACATTAGCGATCAGCTTTCCCTAGTCGCGGTACAAGGACCCAAGGCTCCTGAATTGGTTCAAAGACTGACTGCTGTTAATGTTTCTGAGATTCCCTTTTATCACTATAGAGCTGGATCAGTTGCAGGTGCCGATGATGTGTTTATTTCCAATACGGGTTATACCGGCAGTGGAGGATTTGAACTCTACGTTTGGAATAAAGATGTTGAGAAAGTCTGGGACGCCTTGATGGAACAGGGAGTAGAGCTCGGTGTAACACCTTGCGGACTGGGTGCTCGTGATACCCTTAGATTGGAAAAGGGTTATTGTTTATACGGAAACGACATAGATGACACCACATCTCCAATCGAGGCTGGATTATCATGGATTACAAAATTTTCTGAGCCTTTTGTCCATATGGATTATCATCAGCAGTTGAAAGAAAACGGAGTGAGCAGAAAGCTCATAGGATTTGAGATGTTGGAAAGAGGAATACCCAGACAACATTACGAATTGGTGGATGAGAATGGAGAATTCATAGGTGAAGTTACCAGCGGAACTCAAAGTCCTTCTTTGGAAAAAGCAATAGGAATGGGCTATGTAAAACCGGAGTATGCCAAGGCCGGAAGCGAGATCTATGTTCAGATTAGAAACAAAACACTGAAGGCTCAGGTAGTCAAAATGCCATTCTTAAAGTGATGTTAGAGCAAATCAATCAACAGCTTAAAGAAGCGATGAAGGCCAAAGACCAGACTCAGCTCAGGTCACTTCGTCTTATCAAATCCGCATTGATGCACCTGCATACAGAAAGCGCTGATCCTCCAAGCCCCGAACAAGAAATGGCTGTTTTGGTCAAAATGGCTAAACAACGCAAAGACTCCATTGAAATCTATGCCAAAGAGGGAAGAGCAGATCTACAGAAAACGGAAGAGGAAGAACTAGAAGTAATACAAAGGTATCTGCCTGAACAATTGAGTGAAGATGAGCTCAAGCAATCAATTGAAGAGATTATTCGTGATTTGGGAGCTTCTGGCATGAAAGACATGGGTAAAGTAATGGGTGTGGCATCTCAGAAATTCAAAGGAAGAGCAGACGGTAAAATGATCTCAGGAATTGTGAGAACCCTTTTGTCTTAATCCCTTCCATAATAAATTTAAATCCAGACCTAGGCTGTAATTTCTGGCATACATCCTGTCCAATTGTAGGTCTTGTTGTTCATTATTGGTCGTCAGTCCGATGTTGGTTGTGTAAACCCCTTCTTTGAGTGTAGGAAGTTCAACAGAGTCCGTGCTGTAAGAAACCCAGGTCTTACTGCCTCTTATGACATCGGATAGGTCTTTATAGAAACCTTTGCGATTAAATAGTATCGCAGTTAAGGGCAGAAGGAGAAAGAGGAGCAGACCGCTTATAAAGTCAAAAATTCGCTTCTGACTTTTTACATCGGATTTTGACAATCTCAGCGCTATCTGCTGACCAAAATACAATCCCGTTGAGTTCTTGGAATGGCTTCCTATGGCAAAATCGCTGTCTTTGGGAACAATAAAGTAATTTACTGAGGGTCCGATCTCCTTCATCCATTTCATTGTTTCTGAAGTACTTAAATGTTCAGCGCTAAATATGATTTCGTTTACGCCGAAAACTTGAACAATTTCTTGTAATTGTTCTAAAGTGCCCAGGCAATTCTCACCTTCGTTTTCGTGTAGGGCTACATAACCTATTTGTTGGTAGTTTCTGCTGGACAGATCCAATATGTTCTGGATATGCCGGTAGGTGCTGGCGTTTCCTACCACCAGACTCTGAATGCTTCCACTTTTATTCAAATCTAAGCTGCGGTACTTGACCCAATGGATAAGGCTTCTGAATACGACTAATACAGCCGTTACAAGCAGAAAACCAAAGAGGATAATACCCCTCGAAAAATGCAGATTATCAGGCAATAGGCCGTAGATAATCAATATGAGCCCCGTACCCAATAAAGTACCCCTGATCAGCTTACTGAAATTGAATTTTTCCTTATAGCTTCCACTGATAATCAATGCTGAAATCCACGTAAAACTATAGTAGGGGAGATGGATGCTGAGCATTTCTCTGGGATAGGCTTTTATGTATTTGATGTGCTCTTCCCAATAGTCTACCAATGCGTAAAGGGATCCAAAAACCAATATGAGCTCAGCCAGTTTTAAGCCGTGTTTTTGAAAGAAGTTGAGAAATAAGCTAAGGCCCGCCCTCAAGTAAATAGCAATATTGATTAGTGCAGTAAACCAATTCTTAAACCTTCCGGAATAGTGCTTTTCAGCGAATAAGATCATAGCCTTATAAAAGACCCGGACGTAGTTCACACTTTGCTTTTTGGTGCTTTCTCCTTTATAATGGATAATAGAGGTCAGAGGGACATAGTAATTCTGATAACCCGCTTTTGTGATTCTATAACTCAGGTCAATGTCTTCGCCGTACATGAAAAAACGCTCATCAAGTAGGCCTATCTCATCCAGTACTTTTTTACGGATAAACATGAAAGCACCTGCCAAGACTTCCACTTTATTGACTTCAAATTCCGGTAAGTAGCCCAAATGGTACTTACCAAACTTTTTAGACTTTGGAAAAAGTCTGTTCAATCCAGCCATTTTATACAGCGCAACTTCGGGTGTGGGCAATCCCCTCTTGCTTTCAGGGAGGAATTTGCCTTGACCATCCACCATTCGAACCCCACATGCCCCTGCATCTGGGTGTTGTTCCATGAATGCTATAAGCTTGTCAAAACAATCAGCCGGCACAACGGTATCGGGATTCAGCAATAAGACATATTCTGCGTCGCTCTGTTCAATAGCTTGGTTGTTTGCTTTGCTAAAACCGTAGTTATAGGTGTTGGCAATGAGTTTGACATCGGGAAATATATCCCGTACCATTTCTACTGAACCATCAACAGAATTATTATCAACTACCCAAGTTTCCACTTGCAAGCCATTACTTGCTTCCCGAACGGATTTAAGGCACTGCTCTAAAAAGTGCTTGACGTTGTAATTGACTATGACTACGGCCAGTTTCACCTTGTGCAAACATACGTCTTTAAGGGCTGAGGTTCAGACGTAGAATAATTCAAAATCCCTTTGCATACTTTTGGATTAATGAAGATTGAAAAACCCAAGGAAGAGCCAAAAGTGGTCTTTGTCACTAACAGTTTTAGCGAAAACCCCATAAATGTTATTGTTATGGCAACGGGGATTGGCATGGGTTTCATGTTCGCTGGTATAATGTTAGGGGCACCAATAGTGCTTTCCATGATATTGCTCTTTGCCGGGATAATGGGGGTTTATGGGTATAAGACCGGCAAAACGAGATATGAATTGTATTCATCAGGCATCTATCAAGAAATAAGATTATTCATACCTGAAATATTTAATCTGCCTCCCAAACAACGATTTATAGAATGGGATCACATAAAATCCTTTAGAATCGACAATGACATGACTAGGGGGCTAGAGGAGTATGAATACATCAAATTGTACCTGCGAAGAGCTCCTGGACAGATTTGGATT
>JAHEKB010000150.1:2167-6240 GCA_024638525.1 Bacteroidota bacterium | reverse complement strand
ACAGTATTATAAAAGCCAATGACAAAGGCAAGATTAAGATCAAGCGGGTGGTCGACAATACGGCTAAAGATGTAGATGTCGAAATAACATTACCAAATAATATTTCGGCTGATAAGACCATAGATGCGCTTTATGCATTTACCAATTGTGAAGTTTCTGTCTCTCCAAATGCTTGTGTCATTGTCGAAGACAAACCAGAATTCTTGGGAGTAAGTGACATATTGCATATCAATACGCAACAAACACAGGATCTTTTAGAGCAGGAGCTGAAGATCAGGCAGGGAGAGTTAGAAGAAAAATGGCACTTCAGCTCCCTTGAAAAAATCTTCATAGAAGAACGTATTTACCGAGACATTGAAGAATGTGAAACCTGGGATGAGATCATCGAAACCATTGACAAAGGTCTGAAGCCCTTTGTGAAACAGCTTCAAAGGGAGGTGACGGTGGAAGACATCACGAGGTTGACAGAAATTCGAATAAAGCGGATTTCCAAGTTTGATTCATTTAAAGCCGATGAGTTGCTCAAAGGCATTGAAGCGGAACTAAAAGAAGTCAAGCATCATTTAAAGAACATCGTAGACTATACCATTTCATACTATCAAAAGATTTTAGAGAAATACGGTAAAGGCAAAGAACGCAAGACCGAAATCAAAAGTTTTGCTCAGATCAATACTCAAATTGTTGCCGTCGCCAATGAAAAGCTTTTCGTAAATAGAAAAGAGGGATTTGTGGGGACGGGATTGAAAAAAGACGAGTACATAGGTGATTGCTCTGATATTGATGATATCATCGTCTTCAGAAAAGACGGAAATTACTCTGTAAGTAAAGTAAGTCAGAAGTCCTTCTTTGGTAAGAACATCATACACGTTGAGGTGTTTCGGAAAAACGATGATCGTATGGTATATAATGCGGTATACACAGACGGCAAAAGCAAGAAAACCTTTGCAAAACGCTTTAGTGTGACTTCTATCACCCGTGACAAGAACTACAACATCACCAAAGAAACGCCAGCAAGCAAACTATTGTACTTTACAGCCAACCCCAATGGAGAGGCAGAAGTAGTAAATGTACACTTGCATGCCGCGGCCAAAGCGAGGAATAAACTCTTGGAGTATGATTTTTCAGAATTAGCGATTAAAGGGCGCAGTTCAAAGGGGAATATGGTCACCAAGCATCCGGTTAGAAAGGTGGATCTAAAAAGCAAAGGTGTATCTACCATAGGTGGAAGAGACATTTGGTATGAATCGGCTATAGGACGACTAAATGTCCATAAACGGGGCGAATACATTGGCAGTTTTCAAACTGAGGATCAGATACTAGTGATCTATAAATCAGGTGAGTATGAAATTACAGACCACGAACTAACCAATCACTACAATAACAAAGAAATAAGCTTGATACAAAAATTTCAAGCTGAAAAGCCCGTCACTATAGTTCACTATGATGGGAAAAACAAGAACTATTATGTCAAGAGATTCTTAATAGAAACAGCCACGCAGAATAAGCGTTTTCCTCTGATAACCGAAGCCAGGGGAAGTAAAATGCTTTTGGCTACTACCCAATTGAACCCCAGTGTGGACTTAGTTACCAAGGGCAAGGATAAAGAGAGAAAAACCCAAGTGGTGAATCTACGGGACTTTATTGACATAAAAGGCTGGAAAAGCATAGGTAATAAGTTGTGTGGAAAAGAGTTTGCCAGACTTAAACTCCATCCTCCAAGTGAAAAAGAGGAACAAGAATTGGAGTCAAAGCCGAAAGCAAATGACCCTGAGCCCGATAAGAAAGCTGGCAAAGTGGAGAAGGGTAACTCCCCACCCTTTAAATCAGAGGACAATAAAGACAGCTTTACATCCGGGGATCAAATCAGTCTCTTATGAAAGAAGAAATAAGAAAATGGAAGGTCATTCACTTAGCCATTTCACTGGGGGTAGTGATCCTCTCTACTATTGCTTATTTCTATCATCAATCCATGGGCAATATTCTCGACGCGAGTAATCACACTTTTGAATGGGAGTATGGCACCTTACTTAGTCTATTATTCATTCTTCTAATCGGTCAGTGGATTCATCGCAGAAAACTTGTGGAATTGCGCACAGGCGAAGACTTAACTCAGACCATTAAAGAATATAGAAAGGCACTGATTATCCTTTTTGCCGGAATTGAAGCAGGCAGTATTATTAGCCTATCCGCCTTTGTGCTTACGGGCTTTAACAATCTATTCCTTTACAATATGATATTTGTTGTCTATCTATTGTACAACAGACCAAACCCCATGAAAGTGATCAACGATCTCAAACTTACCGGTTCCGATGGAGAAGAAGTGAGAAAGGCTTTTACCTAATATCTAGAGCTGGCTGACAAGTCTAGGTCAATTAGCTAGAGATTGTTCATGCCCACATGACTCAATGGTCTTGAATCCGCAACAAAATGAAATGCAAAAGCTAAAGTGCGGTAATGCTGTCTAATTCAGCAATAAAAGCCGTCCAATCAATGTCTATCTCTCGCTCTTCAAAATCCTCTGGCAAAGGATAATTCAAGGCTCTTCGGCTTCGTTTTTCGCTTGAAGGATGGGAGTTAACTATTTCAAAAACATCAGTATCCATAGCTTCCAATTCTTTTATTTTAAGCATAAAACTTCCGAAATGCCTTGGATCGATACCAGCATCTTCCATTAATTTCAAACCAAAATCATCGGCTTTACGCTCTTGGATTCGATCGAATTTACTGGATCCTAAGGTTTTTGATATTTGACCTAAGACAAAGCCATCATCTGACAAAATCACACTGAGTCCAATTTCTTTGGCTAGCTTATTCATTACATGACGTCCCTCTGCATGACCTAACTCATGAGCGATAACGGCCGCAACCTCTTCTGCGTTTTCTGCACTTTTCAATAAACCTGTATAGATGAAGATGCGTCCACCTGGAATCGTAAATGCATTAAGCTGTTCTGAGGCAACGACAATAAACTCGTAGCTAAACAAGGGTTCATCAATGGATAAAATCAATTGCTGAGTGATCAATTCAAAGGTAGAATCCAATATTTGGTTTTCTACGATCACAAAATTGGGATTCTCTTCTAATTCATACTCGTATATCAAATCCCCTATCTGCTCTTCTTTTTCAATAGGAATTTGAAAATAGTCCTTGTCAGGTACAATGGGGAAATAACTGAAGAATGCCCAAATCCCGCCAAAAATCAAGAGCAGAATAAATAAGTCTCTTATACTCCTCACAATCTAGGTGGTTTATTAATGGGTTGAATACTATTTCGCCCTCTATTTCTGAATGTGATTTGATAGGCCCATGGTCCAAAAAGGATGAAATAATACATTAGGCCTTTTCTTGCCTTGACCGCAGCTATAATGCTAAAAATGAGATAGATAAGATTAGCAGCTATCACCATGATCAAGAAACCTTTGTAGTTGTCACTGAATGCTATTTCATAGTAAAAGGTGCGAATGGTCCAAGCCACAAGCACGGCATTTAGCGCAGTAGTCGGCAGCTGAGACAATAATGACTGAGTGATATGAAAATCGATGAATTTGCTCTTGCCTCTATTTGTAAAATAATAGATCAAAGCAGCGATGAGATTTATAATAGGCAAGGGAAGACCCACGGCAAATGATGCGAACATCATTAGATAGGATCCCATGGCATCCTCCCTTTCCCTAGTGCTAATTTCCTCCGGTTGAGGAATTGCGTCGTATTCTTTGCTCATTATTCTCCGCTCAGATCTGAATCAGTAGATTCTGATTCGTCTGCATCTGTCCACTCTCCGTCCAACTCATCTCCTGTAAATGGAGGGTAATCATCGGTCATATAAGCTAGATATAAGGTAACGCGGTTGGACCACCTCAAGGTACCAACTGTGAATTCATGCCATGATTGAGGAAATTTACCCGTAAATAATACCACCCAAAAAGCAAGGAAGATTAGAATCATGTTCCACAACGAACGGAAGAATAGCATAAAGCCATGCGGAATTCCAACATAGATCCATCCAAATAGTAATTTCATGATCTGTAAGCCCCTTCCCAATGATTCTGGATATGCGACATCAAAGTCAGAGT
>JAHEKB010000150.1:0-2157 GCA_024638525.1 Bacteroidota bacterium | reverse complement strand
GCCGGATAGCCATCGGCTATATTATATATTCTCGCACTCAATCGAACCTGCCAGCGCATCAACTTAACTTGATACTCAAAGAAACTCTCCGGATAGCGACCCGTAAAGAGTATTGCCCAAAAGGAGATGAAGTTTAGAATTGCTCCCCATAGCCCAAAGAAAAGTAATAAAAAGGCATGTGGGATAACAATGTAGAAATAACCCAAGAGGGTCCTGAGTAGCAGTTCCCCTCGGGAATACTCCTCTTGATACTTGATGCGTAATTTCATTTTAGTTGATTAGTTATTACCAAAGATTGGAAATAAAGCCCTTTTAAACAAAATTGCGCAGTTCTATTTCAGTGCGAGCTCCTATACGCAACATATCTGTTCTATCCATTCTCGCCTTGATCTGGGGCTCCTCATTTATTCTAATGAAAGAGGGTTTATACGTCTATAATCAATGGCAAGTGGCGGCATTGCGCATTTCTATTGCAGGACTTGTACTGCTTCCTTTTGTGAGATGGAAAGCCATAAAAATAGAGAGTAATGACTGGCCTATGTTTCTTATCAGCGGCCTTCTCGGCAATTTCATACCTGCTTTCTTATTCACGGCTGCGCAGACCAGAATTTCGAGCTCCTTAAGCGGGGCACTCAATTCCCTCACTCCCCTATTTGTGCTCCTCATTGGCTTGATTTTCATGGGCGTGAAATTCAATAAGTTCAAGTTATACGGAGTAATCTTAGGATTATCTGGTGCTCTTCTGCTCATATTTTCCAGGGGATTCGAGACGGACTCGAGCGAACTATCGTACTCCATGCTTGTTGTTCTGGCTGCTTTATGCTATGGTACCAATGTCAATATCATTAAGTATAAACTCGGGCACTATCCGCCCTTTCTAGTAGCCGCTATCCCATTGGCCATGATGTCAGTGATTGCTTTGAGTATTCTTGCCGTAATAGGTTTAGAATTTAGTGCTCAGCTGGTAGAGATCAAAGCAGGTCTGGCGATAGTGGTATTAGCCGTGTTTGGTACATCATTGAGCCTGATATTATTTAACAGATTAATACAGCGCACCAATGCCGTTTTTGCAAGCTCAGTTACCTATTTAATCCCAATAGTTGCCTTAGCCTGGGGGTGGTTGGATGGCGAAGTCATTGGTTTGTCGCAGATTCTGGGTCTATTTATTGTGCTCATGGCCATTTGGATAGTAAACCGAAGCATTTAAAGCCCTACCGCTTACTTTTGGAGTTCATGAAAGAAAAGCTCAAGGCTATATTCAGCAAAAAATGGGTCAAACAGCTGATTCGCCTTGTACTGGGAATTGGGGCAGTCTATATTATTATTAATAAAGTAGACCTCAACAAAGCCTGGGAGTACATAATTTCGGCGAGACCGCTTTATTTGGTTCTAGCTCTATTGTCCTTCTTTATTTCTCGCTGGTTTGCTGCCTTCAGGGTAAATCGCCTTTACCAAACCCAGGGACTAATTCTGGAAAGAATTATGAATGTTAAACTTTATTTCTTAGGCATGTTCTACAATCTTTTTATCCCACTGATTGGTGGTGAAGGATATAAGGCTATATGGCTAAAGAACAGATTTGAAACAAAATATAAATCTCTGGTGAGTGCGGCGTTTTTAGATCGATTATCCGGTGTTGCACTGCTGGCCGTATTGTCTTTGATTTTCGCGGTACTAAGCAGTTTAAACTTTGAGTTCGAGGCAAAATTGATTCTACTGCTTATACCCCTTATTTTCCTAGGGCACTATCTTTTCATGAAGTGGTTCTTTAAGTCTTTTCTAAACTCATGGATACCCATTAGTATTCACTCTTTTGTCATTCAGGCCCTACAGGTGGTTACCACCTATTTTATCCTGCTCGCACTAGGCCAAAGCGAAGCATTAATGGACTACCTTTTCATTTTCTTGCTAAGCAGTTTTGCTTTTGTCTTACCCATGATAGGAGCCCGAGAAATGGCTTTTGTTTTTGGAGCAGAGTCCATGGGTCTGGACATGGAACTTTCTCTTGCAGTGAGTCTCTTGTTTTACCTCTGCACCGCTATTAATTCACTAATGGGAAGTTATTTTCTACTCTTTCCAAAAAAGCTGGACATCAAGGAGATTGAATCAAGTGATAATCTCGCTGTTGCCAGTGATCCCTCAAACTAAATAGAGGTT
>JAHEKB010000149.1 GCA_024638525.1 Bacteroidota bacterium | reverse complement strand
TTCTACACCATTTATTAGCCAGCGAACAACCTTGGTATCATTGTCTAGTGATAAGTTATACTGACCATTCTCTAGATCTTTAACAACGATATTCAAATCGACATCTTTGACTTGCATGCCAAATTCGGAAACCCCAGAAGCTGAACGGAAACTGACCGTATTGCTTCCGCCTTTGGTAAATCGATGGCTCATGACCACTGAGTTACTTTTTACAAGTACGCCATTGACATACCAGTTTCCTTCTGTTGTGCCGCTATTAAAAGTTCTGGTCTCCCCTTTACAACACTGATTGGACATACTGTGTATGCTAACCGCACTGCGAGGGTTTGGTTCGTTGCTCACCGGATCATTGTCAGCTTTCACTAGGAGTTCATCTTCACCTTCTGACCTCGTGATAGGTTCAGCTTGACCAGAAAGATCATTATCTGTGTTTTGATTATCCCTTATTTCTTCAGTTTGAGGCTCCTCAATATTTGCCTCATCGTTAAAATCTTCCAGCTCAGCATTCAGCTGTTCGCTCGCATCTAGACTTTCATTATCGACCAACCCAGAAGTCTGAGTGTTCTCTGTGCCTGATTGCTCACTGCCATTATTTGCATTATAAAGTAGTATTCCTGCTGTAGATATTCCACCGACAAAAAGTGCCACCTTAACAATATTGGTGATGGAACTGAAGTAGGAACTCAGTTTGCTTAATGCAGATACCGCTTGACCTGAAGAAGCACCACTCACAGATGCCCATACCTCAGGAGGTGCGGGAACTTCCAATTGCTCTAAACCCTCTTTAAAGAGCTCATCCAATTCTTCTATGTTTTTTAACTTGCTCACTTAAACCAATGTTTTAACCACTCCTGCAGCATTTTACGCGCCTTGAACAACTGGGTTTTTGAAGTACTTTCACTTACACCCAAATGCTCAGCAATTTCTTTATGGCTATAGCCGTCAACGCAATACATATTAAAAACCGTCCGATATCCTTGGGGAAGTTCTTGAACCAGCCGTAGGATTTTTTTAGAATCCAATGTGTCCACCTGCATTTCTCTGGCGAACCCAGGTTTTTCGATGCCCAGGTCCTCAATATTTCTGTGGTATTTCCTTTTACGGATTTGTTCAATACTCGTATTGATGAAAATCCGCTTCAACCATCCTTCAAAACTGCCTGTGAATGCGTATTTAGAAATGTTTTTATAAATCTTGATAAAGCCTTCTTGCAACGCATCTTTGGCATCATCTTGATTTCCCATATATCTCAAACAAATCGCGTACATCTTCGCTGAATAGTTGTCGTACAAGCCTTTCAGGGCCTGCTCATCCCCATTTTGACAAGCTTCTATCAATCTTCTTTCCCAATCGCTTTCACTTGATTTCATAGAAGGAGATGTAGGGTAGACGTGCTTAATCCAGGCATGGTTGCCTGTGAAACTACAATTTTTTTACGTGATACTTCTCTTGGAGATACTCCTTGAGATTTTCGGCATAATACCTAATGGCTTCAACGGGTTCAACTATTTCCGATTCGTTGAGTCCGTTCACTATTCTTTTGAATTGAATGCTCACCACTTGCTGCTCTGCGTTGGCAATAAATTTTCCATAGAATAGGTGGAAGTTCAAATGAGATAGTTCTTCAAAAAACATTGCCCTATGTGCCTCTTCTGGGTAGTGGCATACCGGAGCGACAATTTGAAAAATACCTACGGTCTGCTCTCTATCAAAGTACTGCCATTGCGATGCGGATTCCGGCTGCCAAATGTCTATATAGAGTTCTGAATTTTCCGAACCTATGATGTATTCCCCTTCGTTTTCGCAACGGGTCTGTTCGGGGCTCAATTTGAAATGCCTCAAAGAGGATTCAAATACCTCTATGGCTTCTTTGACTTGCATGGGGCAAAAAAAGCCTCTTAAACCCTATCTGCCAAAACTTAATCGCATGCCCTTTTGGCTTTCGTCAAACTGACCATTGCTGTATGCCAAATGACCGGAAATAAGTGTATGCTCAACTCTATAGTCAAAGTTGCGTCCTTCCAACGGACTCCATCCGCATTTGTAATAGAGGTCTTCTTTTCTAACCACTTCTGATTTTGGGCTTAAGACAACAACATCTGCCCAATATCCTTCTCTCAAATAACCTCGCTCATCAATCTTAAAAAGATCTGCAGGAGCATGGCACATTTTTTCAATGGCGCGTTCCATGCTAATCTTTCCGTCAATGGCATGTTGAAGCATCAATTGTAGACTGTGCTGTATTAGGGGCAATCCACTTGGGGCTTTAAGATATTTCCCTTGTTTTTCCTCCCATGTGTGTGGAGCGTGGTCTGTAGCAATAACATCCAATAGATCGTTGTTCAAGGCATCCCAAAGTGCCAAACGGTCATTCTCACTCTTGATGGCCGGATTGCACTTGATTAAACTGCCCATGCTTTGGTATTGGCTGTCGTTAAATGTGAGATGGTGTATACAGACCTCTGCCGTAATCATCTTTTCTGACATGGGAATATCATTTCTGAACAACTCCAACTCATCGGCTGTAGTCAGGTGTAAGATATGAAGCCGTGCTCCAAATTCCTTGGCAAGACTGACTGCCAATGAGCTTGACTTATAGCAAGCTTCGTGATTTCGTATCTCCGGGTGAGCGCTCATGGGAATGTCTTCTCCATAGCGCTCAATGAAAGCTGCAGTATTCGCCCTGATTGTCTCCTCATCTTCGCAATGAGTTGCAATGAGCATATCAGTAGATGAGAATATAGCTCTCAGACTCTCTACATTGTCTACCAACATATTGCCAGTGCTTGAGCCCATGAAAAGCTTAATGCCACATACTGACTTGGAATCTGTCTTTAGTAATTCTTGCAAATTGTCGTTGGTACCTCCCATAAAGAAAGAGTAATTCGCCATGCTAACCTTTTCAGCCCTTTGATACTTCTGCCCCAAAAGTTCTTGAGTGACCGCTTGAGGTTTGGTATTGGGCATTTCCATATAAGAAGTAACACCTCCAGCGACAGCGGCTTTAGCCTCTGTATATATCTCTGCTTTGTGTGTCAGTCCGGGTTCTCGAAAATGGACCTGATCGTCAATAACTCCGGGAACCACTATACAGCCTTCAGCATCAATTATTTTGTCTGCAGACCTTGTAATTCCTCTTTCTGAAATTTCTGCGATTCTCCCCTGCTCAATATAGATATCGGCTATCCTTCTTTTTCCTTCGTTAATTAACTCTCCGTTTTTGATTAGAATTGAAGTCATAAATGATTGACAAATTTAATGTTCGGGTCTACGCTTTAATTGTAAATGGTCATAAATTATTGGTCAGCAAAGAACAAATAGACCACATTAAGATGTTCAAGTTCCCGGGAGGGGGACTGGAATTCGGAGAAGGTTTGAAAGACGCCATTTTACGTGAACTCAAAGAAGAACTAAAGCTAACTCCCCTAAAAATAGAGCAATTCTATATTTCCGAATCCTTTGTTCAGAGTCAACTAAGAGACAATGAACAAGTACTTGCCGTTTACTACCGGATTTGGTACAAAGGGGATCTTGAATTGAGATCCATTGAGCAAGCTACCACTTTTGGAAGCAAGAATAATTTGAGTTTTGAATGGCGAAACTTGGATGATACTTTGCTCAAAGTATTGAGCTTTGATACGGATAAGGAAGCATTAACTCGCCTGATTGAACGCCTTAATACAGAGGGTGAACTGTTCCTTTAATGCTGCGTTTCTGCCCATCACATCCAAAGTATTCGGAATAATACATATAGGTGTCTTGTGGAACCAATTGACCTTTATAGGTTCCATCCCAGTTAGCGGTACCGCTTTCACGCGAATCAAAAACCTTTTCTCCCCATCTACTGTAGACTACTATAAAATAGCCTGGTTGAAGTACAACTTCTGAATATGGAAATGTCGGATTTAAGGCATCCCCGTTTGGCGTAAATGCATTGGGTATATAAATCTCATTGGGCAATGCTGTGGGATCCACTGTTACATACAGACTGTCGTAACCACTACATCCAAAACCATCTGTTATCAGCAATGAATACCAACCTTCGAATTCCGTCTCCAGTATTGAGCCGCTTTCCCCATTATTCCATTGATAAGAGACAATCCCTGGAATATCTCCTGGGCCAAGTTCTATAACTTGTCTTAGGCAAATGGTGGTATCCGTGCCAAGCTCAAACTTTGGTGAAGGGCTTACGGTGACAACAATAGTGTCCGAGTCTTCACAACCATAAGGGTCAACTACATTTACCCAATATGTTCCAGCCACACTTATATTAATGGATCGGCTTATTTGGTCGCTACTCCAATCGTAGGAGGCAAAATCCCCAGCATCTAAAACTCCACTGATCACATCGCAATAATGCTGATCCGGTCCAAGATCGACATCAGCAACGGGATTGGAAATCTCAAAGCTGTCAATATTTATGCAATGCCTCTGACGTTGTTGTACCCAATGAATTCCCCCTTGAACGTAAAGGGCGCTAGTCGAAGTACTGCCGTTTGACCAGAGATATTGGCCTTCTTCAACGGCCTCCACTGAGGCGGTATGCTGAAATTCATTACAATAGAAAGCGTCCTCGACGGCGAGCTCGCTCGCAACCCATAGTCTAATGGTGTCAAACTCCGTGCAGTACTCATTGCTCACCGCAACAATATAATTGCCAGCAGCATTAACCCGATTGGTCTGCATGGTATCAAATTGCCCGGTGTTCCAGGCATAACGCAATCCACTGATATTGGCATCCAAAACCACATCTATATCGTCATCACAAAATAGACTATCATCTTGCATGTCAAAAATAATGGGATAGGCATCAATTTGAATCGTATCGGAATACACGCATTTATCATATGAAACAGTAGCAATGTATTGCCCTGTATTATTCACTCTTATGCGCTGCCCTTCCATTCCATTGCTCCAAATCACTGAAGTCGCATCTGGAGTTTTGGTATCCAATAGCTCATCTACCTCTTTGCACAATATACGGTCTGGGCCAAGTTCAAAGGTCTTGCTAGACCTTATTCGGATAGTGAAAGTATACTCGTCTTCGCAGAGGGAATTCTTTACCTTGAGCTTCACTTTATAATCACCATTTCCAGGATAAATCCACCATGGATTTTTCTGTGATGAAGTGTCTTGATCTGTTGTAGGATCTCCAAAATCCCATTCATAGGTAATTGCTTTTAGGCTTCGATCTATAAAAAATACAGTATCTGCACATTCAAAGACATAGGCATCTGCCGATGCACTCGCCCCGTCCGTTGTAAAATCTGCAAGAATATCAAACTCACATTTGATCACGTTCATTTGATAATCTCTATAGGTCTCACCGATCAAAACGCCATTGCGATATTCCTGCACCACTATTCCTATGACATACTGACCAATCTTATTTGGAGTAACGTTAAGTTCACCCGTGCGGCTATTGATGGTTAAAAGCGGGCTTCCGCTTACTTGATTAAAGGTTGAATATCCACTTGCCCACCTGATATTTAGGTAATTGGGTTTAGACGGAGGATCAGGTCTTGGATCTCCCGGTGTACCTCCACTGAACGGCCTATTCAAACGATATACTAAGGAATCTCCGTCTTTATCCGTAGCCGAATGATCAAAACTCAAAGGTGCATCAACACATACGTAATTGGGTGGTAAACTATTAAAAACCGCGCTGTTATTATTGACGCCCTTTGGCGGAATCTTCACCCAAAAAGTTGCGCCTGTAGCCTCTGGAGTTATGATATTATTAATCGAATTGTTCCGACAACAACGCTGAAAAGCAATGATTTTACCGGCATCTCCCGGATCGATGATGCGAACGGTGGTGTAAACATATTCGTCTACACAAACACCCGTTGGTGGTCTAACACAACTGTAGTTGACCTTATTGATTCTACTTGGACCAACTCGGCTGACCACAAATTGCGTTTGGTAATTCCGTGTACCTGCATCAAACACACCAATTATAGCTGTTTGATCACTTGCAATTGCCTGAGAACTTCCGTTTTCACAATCCACAAATACATGCAAAGTAATCTTGTACTCATTTTTAGCTGTATCTAGCAGTTCATAATAGATTTCACCACCAACTATATGAGTGGCATTTGCCGTTCCAAAAGAAAAGCAGAGCGCAAGCACAAGGGACAATATGTTGATTGTGTGTCTGATAGAACTAAATTGGTGGAGTTTTAAACTAAAAAGGGCTATTTGGACTCCAATCAAATATACCTAAAAAGAGAACATTCTGCTTATGTTAAAGCCGAATCGGACGTCTCCATTTTGCCAACGTCC
>JAHEKB010000148.1 GCA_024638525.1 Bacteroidota bacterium | reverse complement strand
ACTAACCACTAGTCACTAACCACTAGTCACTAACCACTAGTCACTAACCACTAGTCACTAACCACTAGTAACTACAAAGGTAGTGCCAAAGCAGCAGTGTCAGCAGTTATTCAATCAATAAAAAGGACCTTGATTGCTCAAAGCCCTTTTTTGACATTACTGATAAAGTAACTATTGAATTTCGATTCTTCGGCTTTGGTAACCTCGTCTACCATTGCCTACTTTAACATAGTAAGTACCTTTAGCAAGATCACTGATATCAATTTCTAGTTTGTCTATAGCGCTATCTTGCTCAACTTTTAATTGCTTAAGGACCGCACCGCATGGGTCTATGACTTGGATGTTAATCTTGTCGCGCCCAAAGGGGTATTCAAGTGTTAGCTTGCTTTGTACGGGGTTAGGATAGACTTTTAAGTCAGTATCGCTGCGTTTAAGAATCAAAATGATGGGACCATAGGTCTCAGTTTCACCATTGAAGTCTTTCTGTATTAATTGATAGTAGACTTCATTAACTTTATTTGGTTCATCAATGAATTGATAGTCTTGTATGTCATTGGAATTGCCAGCTCCCGTTACTCGACCTATCTCCATGTATTCAATTCCATCATATGAACGCTCAACAATAAATTCTTCATTGTCGATTTCCATGGCAGTTTGCCACTGCAATAGAGCCATGCCATTGCGTTCTTCCACCTTAAAGCAAATAATTTCAACAGGCACAGGGGGTGCTGCTGTTGCCGATGAAACACAACCCTTGTCATCAGTGACGGTTAGCTGGACATAGTCCAGATAATTCCATATACACTGTGAATAGTTCTTTGTAAATGTGTCTGCAGTATAAGTGCTGCCATCAGGAAGCTCCCAATAGAACGACAAGCTAGCAAAGGGAGCATATCCAGAGGACAGGCTTCCATCGTAGAACATATTTCTACAGAGATGATAGGTTTGATCCAAAGTTTGTTGGATAGTAACGCTAGGCAAAGAGTAGGATTGAATCTCAATGTCTGACAAAGTGTCTTGGCAACCAAACACATCAGTTGTCCGCAGAGCCACTGAATGCGTGGCATAGCCATAAAAAGGAAATTCTACTGCAGGTCCAGTAATGCTAGAATGAGGATTAAATCCATTGGCAGCTACATAATTGAAATCCCATTCGTAGCTTACTAAGGAATCATAAGGAGTATCGATAGAATCATTTTCCGTGCTGCTCAAGGCGTTGAAACTTACCGTATCTCCACTGCAAATTTCAGCGGGATCAAAAGCTACCTTGCTCAAGGGCCGGTCGTTTATAAAGACATCTACATCAAGTAAGAGTGTGTCTTTAATGATTGAGCTAAAACTACCTCCTGCATGAACATTTGCCGCAGTGATCGTAATTCCTCCACAGGCAAAACCGCTACAGAGATCATAAATCTGTGAAACGTGTACTCTGAATTCAAAAAATCTCTCATCACTTGAATCCGAGCAAGATGAGCCTCCTATGATTGGGTTGAAGTACTTGGAAGAAGGCACATAACTGCTTCCATTCCATTCATAAATAGTACTGTCTTGAACAACCCCTGATTGAATGGAGAAGAATAAGGCGGCATCTGCTCCTCCAAAATTCGTTTCACCCGTTAGCGTGTCACAGTCTGTGTTGAAGTGAAATTTAAAGCCAGCATTACCGGCGCCACCTGTGGATGCCGCAGCTCGGCTGAAAGCGAAAATAAGGTATTGATCTTGCACTGCCGTCCAAAGCGAATCAATGTCCGAAGAGCCGGGGATGCTAGAACCTACTGGGTCAATATCGATGTAAGCGTCAGCGGGATCCCATTCCCAACTACTGCCCTGGCTATTTGGATTTGCATTACAATTCACTCCATCAAAGTGAATTTGAGCCTTAATTCCATTCATTAGGAATAAGGCAAAAAGGAACATCAACAAGTTTAGCCTGAACTTACTAATGTTTTTAGTAGATGTCTTCATGCCTCTTTATTTAATTCTAAGCGTGGAGAAAGATCCCAATCGGCTGGGCTTTAACTTCCTCTACGCCCCTAAGTTAGTACCTATTTCAAAGCGAATTTTGTTACTTGTGGTACCTCTAGGTGTGGCAGCTATAATTTTGATTGTAAGTTGCAGATAAACAACAACTAACGCTGAAATCGCAGCACTCTTTTTGCAGTATGATATTGCTCATGTTTTTGCCCTTATTTAGATTGTAATTAAACTGGATGATGAAGCGCAAAATAGCCAGAGGATAGCTTGTAGCAATCTGGGTTTTTCACTAACTTTACCCCCCCCTAATCTGACCATCATGAAAAAGACATTTACCTTAATACTGGTCTTGCTGTTTAGTGCGGTTTATGCAAGCGAACCGCCAGAAATAAGGGAAAAAGCTGATCCGTCCAATTCAACAAGTTTGGCTCTATCGGTAAATCCAGCGGGCTTCCTGTTTTTTGGTCCAACATTAGATTTAGGACTTGGAATCTCTGATAAAACTATAATAAACATGCACGCTCGTTTTACTCCTTTGGGCTTGCTTTCTCAAACTGTTAAGAAAGAAGATGGTGAAAAAGCTGAAGATTTTAAAGGGGTAGGATTTGGTGCTGGAATCATTCAATTCTTGAATACAGGTGGTTCTGGAATGTATCTTGGAGGCCAAGTGGAGTTTGAAACCATGACTACTACATACGATATTGGCCAAGACTGGGAATGGTTCGAAGAAGGTAAGAATTATGTATTTGTTGCCAATGCCGGTTATCGTTATCTATTGGAGAACGGCATGTTTGTTAATCTTGGCCTCTTTTTTGGCGGCATCTATACCGACTACTTTTGGGAGTATAAAGACGTTTCTTATGGAGTAAATGATCTGGAAGAGCGAGAGGGCACTACACTTTTCCCTGTAGGGAGTTTAGAAATTGCGGTAGGCATTAACATTCTTTAAAGTTGAATTAATTTCGCTCCATGAATAGAATACTATGGATAGCAAGCCTGGCTTTGCTTGCCGCTTGTCAAAGCCAAAATGCCGAAAAGGAGCAAGTAAATAACGCTTTTGATTTGCTGGGAGTTTGGGAAAACCAGCTTGATTTTAGAGGGGCAGACACCAGTGTAGATATGATTCGGTCTTTAATGGCCATTCAAGACAGCACCAACAGTTATATGGAGTTTAAAGAAGGCCAGCTGGGAGAAGCACGCCTGTTCGAAGGCAGTGCCAATGCCCAAAAAACGCCTTTTAGCTGGGAACAAATAGGAGACACCATTCGAACCAAAATCATGGATAGAAGTTTTGACTACCTCATACTCAATCACGATACTTTGGAAGTCATAAGTCTATTAAAAGATCCCTTTGGCGTTAGAGGCAGACTAGTCCGCGAAGAGCCCACGGAATAACATCAAACTGCTCAGGTCCCCAGCCCCCGGCTCCGGTTTCCGGCTCACGGCTCACGGCTCCGGCTCCGGCTCCGGTCTCCGGCTCTCTCATCCTTCGAAGCTTCAGCGAAGAAGGAACGGTCCCCGGCTCACGGCTCACGGCTCCGGTCTCCGGCTCACGGCTCCGGTCCCCGGCTCACGGTCCCTCCATCCTCACAAGCAAAGTCCCCGGATAAGCCAGTCCCATGCTTTGAAATGCGCCCCAATGCAAGGGGTCTGAATCCAACGCTCTGTATTTCAGAATGGCTTGCCGCAGCGGAGAAACTGGCCAATAGCTTTGTTCTTTTTGCAATTCATTCACAAAGATTTTCATGAGTTCGGTAGTGCTCTGATCATCTATACTCCATAGGCTCATGACTACATTTCGGGCCCCATAGAATGAGTTGCCATAGCCCTCATTGTCTCCATTTATTAAGAACGACCTGGCCAATCCAACCACACCACCGGTTACCGTGCGTCCTTTGCCCGACTCGCAGGCGCTCATAATGATTAGGCTACCGGGCAGTTTCTTGATATTTAATACCTCTTTGGCGCTCAAGGCAATGCACTCATCTTTTTCCGATGATAGATAGATAAAAGAACTGTCCATGGGTGCCGTAGAACTACTAATCGCATGGGTGGCGAAGTAGAGTAAATCGCCCCGAAAGTAGGTGCCATAGCCTAGGTATCTATTTCGCCCATACCAATCGTCTTTTCCTGGAGTTGTAAGGCTATCTAAAACGGCTTTATCTCCACTTAATACTATAGTTGCTAGCGCATTGGCTACATATTCTGCTTCATCTTCAGCTCCTTCTAGGGCGGGCAAGCCGCAGTTTCCGTAGTTTGGGTTTCCTATGATCAAGGGTTTAAAAGGGCTAAAGGTTGAGCGCTCATGTTCGTAAAAGTTGGGCTGATATCCCAATACCTTGTTCTTGTATTGCTTGTCGCCATACAAATCCATTCTTGCAACTATAGAAAGGTGGTTTAGGCTCTCTAAGATTTGTACATTCCAATGATCGATCATCTGATCTCCCTGGCCCTCGGGTTTGATGCAATACCAAGGCAACGTACCAATATTAAGCACTGGACTAATCAGCAAGCTGGAATAACTCCGGATAGCATGGGCCGTTTCGCCGGGAAATAGAACCGAAGCCAGAATTGAATCTACCTGCTTTGGCAATTCAGGTTCTTCGGTGTCTTCTAGCATTACGCCCCTTTGCACTTGCGCTGAAGATTGCTTTTTTAGGTGGAGGTAAAACTGTCGTTCTAAGGTAATTAAACCAGCGGCATCAATTGCAGATGAGCCGCTGCTGTGTACTCCATTTTTATTAATTACCCAAAGGTTTAGTTTGGAGTTGTCACTGTCGTAAGCATAAAACAATAAGGCTATATGATGGGGTCTTCCTTCCGTTGGCTCATAACTTTTGGGAAGATCTTCGCTTAGCACACTGTCTCCCATCGTTCGTATATAATCACCGTCCATATAGGCCAGATAGTCTTTGATGTCTTGAATGCTAAAGTAGTTGGGATTAATGTCGCCCATGCCCCTAGCGTTGAGCACCAAATTATACTGGCTCTTGTATTGGTTCAAATGAAAATCTAAACTCTGTGATTGAGCCCATGCCCAGGATGGAAGCAGGCATAAAACTAAAAGTTGGATGCGTGACACGCATCAAAAATAGGGAAAGGGAAGAATTTCATACTCCAGATCTCAAATGGAAATAATTGACGAAATTTGATTTCCTCTTTGGAGTAAAAAAACAAAATGATAAAGAGTTCAATTCTGTTACTGCTCATGGTATTCGCTTCCTGTATAGATTCACCCCTGTATAAGGACTGTTGTGGTGATTTGGATGCAGACAATCAGCAATATGTTTGGACGCCCAATGCCTATACCCCTGATGGTGACGGTTTGAACGATGTGTTTGGGGTAATTCCACGCTGGGTAAATGATTCTACCCAAGCAATGATAGCCGCTTGGGATTTTTCAGTAGAAAATACAAGAGGAAAGGAAATTTACACCCAAGACAGTTTGTGGTCTGCCCATCAAAGCTGGCGTTGGGATTTTATCATTTCAGGCGGCACTAGAGCCTTAGGCACATTAAGACTAAACTATAAGGTGATGGATTTAAATGGCACTACACACAATTTAAGCTATGAAGTTTGTGCCATTGACTGCGCAGATGTTATTGAAAAAGACATAGAAATTGATCTCTCATTATGTCGTTTTGAAGATCAATTAGATTTAAATCAAGGATTTGTGTGGCCAAGCAATGAAGCCCTATGCAATTAAATAAAGCAATCCATACTATAGATTTGCTAAGGTGAAACCCGCAAGCGCTGCTCAAATAAAACAAGCCTTAAAGCACAAATCTGCAGCTGAGCTCTTGGAGCTAACGCTGAGATTATCGCGCTTTAAGAAAGAAAACAAAGAATTGCTCACCTATCTCTTGTTTGAGCAGCAAGATGAAGAAGGCTATAGGCAAGAGGTAAAGTCGTTGATATCCAACGATTTTAAGGAATTTAATGCTTCTTCTTACTACTACATTAAAAAGACCGTTAGAAAGATCTTGCGGCAGACTAAAAAGCATATTCGTTATTCTGGGAATAAGCAAACCGAAGCGGAATTGCTCAGTCATTTTTGCAAAGAATTGGCCAATATGCAGCCTTCTTACTCCAACAATATTGCCCTCAGAAACTTAATGGTTAGGCAGCTTCAATTGGTAAAGACAGCGACCAAACAGCTGCACGAAGATTTGAGCTACGATATCTTAAAGGAGATAGAGAATATTTAATCTCTAGTCAAAATTCTTAAATTTACCATTCCAACCTTCTTATGAAAAGACAAATTTCATTGCTCGTATTATTGGCATTCGCCTTGTCATTTAGCTCATGTTCCATGCAGAAACGCCGATACAACAAAGGCTTTCACCTGGATTGGTTTTCATCATCTAAG
>JAHEKB010000147.1 GCA_024638525.1 Bacteroidota bacterium | reverse complement strand
AAATATGTGGAGACGGATTTTGGTATTTTTCTTCTAAAGGATTTCTTCACTGAAGGGATTACCACAGAAAGCGGAGAAGAAGTATCCAATAGAGAAGTGAAGAAGATTCTCAAAGAGGCAGTTGACGCTGAGGATAAACGCAAACCATTGACAGATGAGGCGCTCAAGGTGATACTTCAAGAAAAAGGATATAGAATAGCCAGAAGAACTGTGGCAAAATATAGAGAGCAGCTGAATGTTCCTGTTGCTCGATTGCGAAAAGAATTGTAATGAAAGCGAAAATTCTATTTAGCATAGCATTTCTAACACATCCAATCTTCTTGCCCCTTTTTATCAATCTACCCGGATGGGAGTTGATGCGCATGATCTCAGCAGTGGGATTGGCCTTGGTATTGCCCGCTGCCTATTTCAGTCTGAAAGGAATAGACCTTGTGTCGCCCACACTTAAGCAACGCAGGGTGATTTACTATTGGCTTGCGGTGGCATATGCCATATTGTTTACCTGGTCCTGGGCAGATCCTGATTTACCTACTTCGTTTGGTTTTGTTCATTGGTCAATTGGTTTGATCCTTTTGGGATTCTTGGTGAATCAAACCAAATGGAACATTAGCTGGCACGCTATGGGTTGGGGTATGAGCATGATATTTATAAAAGAGGAATTGGACGTCTTACTCTACGTTTGGGGTGTTCAAAATTTGGGTGCATGGGAAATTTCATTGGCCTTTAGTATAGTTATCGGATTGCTTGTTATGTTGGTTAGGTACTGGCAGAATGCGCACAGCGTAAAGGAATTGGCATTGGGTTATGTCTTAGGGCTCACAGTGAGTATTTTTGTCCCAACCCTTTTCCAATGGACTTCAATAGCTTAAAATACCAATCAGAGGGTGGAATCACCACCATTACCCTAAATCGCCCTGACCGATTCAATGCATTCAACAATGAGATGAGCTTTGAGCTTCAGGATGCCCTGAAAGCCGTCAAAAGAGATAAAGAATGCAGGGTAGTTATCTTGACCGGCGAAGGCAAGGCATTTTGTTCTGGCCAAGACCTCAAAGACATAGCGGGAGCCACAAGGTCACTATCAGATTCGCTCTACAAAAGATATAACCCTATTATCAAGGCCATGCGTTCCTTGGATAAACCCATAATATGCCGATTGAATGGGGTGGCAGCAGGTGCTGGATGTTCACTAGCACTAGCGTCAGATTTTATCATCGCCTCTGAGCATGCCAATTTGATTGAAGTCTTTGTGAATGTGGGTTTGGTGCTTGATTCCGGATCTTCCTATTTCTTGCCACGCATTGTAGGTAGCAATAGAGCGTTTGAATTGGCAACCATGGGAAGTAAAGTGAGTGCACAGCACGCGGTGGACTGGGGCATGATCAATCGCGCCGTACCTCATGATCAATTGGATGAAGAGGTGTCTAGAGTTGCCAGCTATTATGCCAAAGCACCCACCAAGGCCATTTCGATGATGAAGCAAATGTTGAATAAATCTTTCCATTCAAATCTGAATGAAATGCTTCAGTATGAGGCCTATTGCCAAGAGATCGCAGGGTTTTCTGGTGATTATAAAGAGGGAGTCACCGCCTTCAACGAAAAGCGCAAGCCCGAGTTCAAGGGAGAGTAAGTGGATGGCCGTAGCCACTGAAGCTGTGGCTGAAAATTAGTCCTTGGTGTTCAAAATTCGAAATGCTGAACTAGTAGTAAGAAGTTTTAACGCGATCGAGGACATTAGCTTAATCAGCAAATTGAACTGCTTATGTATTCGCTATTTTGCCCCCGGGGTGGGGGAGAAAGCTGTTCAGTTAGAACAATCATCATGGATGAGTTTGATTACTCTTTGGCCTAGTCTTAGCAGCAAAAAGGATTCATTGAATTTTCCGTCTATTTTTTATGACAATGTACTGTGCTGCTGTATTAATGTTATTAAACCGCCACAACAATCAACTTGTTTTGTAAGCAATCTTAGAAGAAAGTATTAAAGAATAGATAAACTGAGCTAGCTACTAACATTATCTAAACTATTACTGGGGGCTGTTAAAGCCCCCTTTTTTTGTCCAAATCTTCACGCCTTTTTGCTACCTTTGCCAGCCTCATGAGCAAGCAAGAAGTATTTGATCTAGATCTGATAAAAAAGGTGTATGGAAGCATGGCTTCCAAAGTGGAAAAGGCGAAGAAAGTGGTCGGAAAACCTCTAACACTTTCAGAGAAAATTCTCTATAGCCATCTGTGGGAAGGCAATTCTGAAACAGCATTTACCAGAGGAAAGGACTACGTAGACTTTGCACCGGATCGCATTGCATGTCAGGATGCCACAGCTCAAATGGCTTTGCTGCAGTTCATGCAGGCCGGCAAAGACAAGGTAGCTGTTCCAACCACAGTTCATTGTGATCACTTAATTCAAGCTAAAATTGGAGCTGATGCAGACCTTCAAAATGCCTTGAATCAAAGCAATGAGGTATTCAACTTCTTGGAGTCTGTTTCCAATAAGTACGGAATCGGATTCTGGAAACCCGGAGCGGGTATTATACACCAAGTGGTATTGGAAAATTACGCTTTCCCGGGTGGCATGATGATAGGTACGGATTCTCATACGGTAAATGCCGGTGGTTTGGGTATGGTTGCCATTGGTGTTGGAGGAGCAGATGCAGTAGATGTTATGGCGGGAATGCCTTGGGAGCTTAAATTTCCCAAGCTTATCGGTGTTAAGCTTACAGGAGAATTGAACGGTTGGAGTTCACCGAAAGATGTTATACTTAAAGTGGCAGGAATACTCACCGTGAAGGGTGGAACTGGCGCCATTGTCGAATACTTTGGTCCTGGAGCAAAGAGCATTAGCTGCACCGGTAAGGGCACCATTTGCAATATGGGAGCTGAAATAGGAGCGACCACTTCTACTTTCGGTTATGACGAGAGCATGGAGAGATACCTGCGCGCAACTGATCGGTCAGAAGTTGCTGATCTTGCCAATGAGGTCAAAGAGCATTTGACCGGTGATCAAGAAGTTTACGATAATCCCGAACAATATTTTGATCAATTAATCGAGATAGACCTGACCACCTTAAGACCACATTTGAATGGTCCTTTTACCCCAGACCTTGATACGCCTGTTGGTGAAATCAAAGAAAAGGCGGAAAAAAACGGTTGGCCGCTTGAAGTAAAATGGGGATTGATAGGGTCTTGTACCAATTCATCTTATGAAGACCTGAGCCGAGCAGCTTCCATAGCGAAACAGGCTGTAGATAAGAAGCTAAAGACCAAAGCAAAATTTGGTATCAATCCGGGTTCTGAACAAGTTCGATTTACGGCGGAAAGAGACGGTCTATTGCAAACTTTTGAAGACCTTGATGCAACGATATTTACAAACGCTTGCGGACCCTGTATTGGTCAATGGGACAGAGAAGGTGCTGACAAACAGGAAAAGAATACCATTGTACACTCCTTCAATAGAAATTTCGCTAAACGCGCAGACGGAAATCCAAATACACATGCTTTTGTCGCTTCTCCTGAGATAGTGGCTGCTATTGCCATTTCTGGTCGATTGGATTTTGATCCGGCAAGGGATACCTTGGTTAATGAAGCGGGAGAAGAGGTGATGTTAGATCCTCCCACCGGCTTGGAATTGCCCCCTCGAGGATTTGATGTGGAAGACAACGGATTTATCGCACCACTGGAAAATGGATCAGAGGTAGATGTGGTGATTAATGAGGATTCTAGAAGACTTCAAAGACTTACTCCTTTTGCACCTTGGGAAGGAACAGACCTGAAAGGCCTTCGATTATTGATCAAGGCTCACGGAAAATGTACCACCGATCATATTTCTATGGCTGGCCCATGGCTAACGTATCGCGGCCATTTGGATAATATCAGCAACAATCTCTTAATTGGAGCTGTTAATGCCTTTAATGAGAAGACGGATGCTGTTCTCAATCCATATACCAAGCAATACGATAGTGTTCCAAAGGTTGCCAGAGCCATTCAAGCTTCTGGAGATTTCAGTGTGGTATTTGGTGAAGACAATTATGGAGAGGGATCATCGAGAGAACACGCTGCAATGGAACCGAGGCATCTGGGTGTAAGAGCGGTAATTGTCAAGTCATTTGCCAGAATTCACGAAACAAATTTGAAGAAGCAAGGTATGCTCGGACTGACTTTTGCCAATCCATCTGACTATGATAAGGTGCGTGAAGACGACCAGGTAGACATATTGGGATTGACAGAATTTGCTGCAGGAAATCCTCTGACTGTGCAGTTAAACCATTCTGACGGAAGTTCCGATAGATTTGAGGTGAATCACACCTACAATCAGGCTCAGATAGAGTGGTTTCACGCCGGTAGCGCACTGAACCTTATCAAGGCGCAAAATAAGGGCTGAACCGCCATCCACTGATTTTGTTAAATTTGTAATCAAACCAATCTTAAAACATTAGTGCTTTATGGCTGTGAAAGACGATAACAAGAACAAGAAGAGTAAGGTATACCTGTTCATCATTATTTTGGTGCTCTTCTTGATCAACTTGATGTTGATATACAATCTGGTAACCAATAATAAGAAGTTGAGCCTCACGAAGGCTGACCTGGTCAATACTCAAACGGAACTGGCAACAGTGGAAGACCTCAAAGAGCAATTGGAAGAGGATCTCGCTTTTTACAAAGGTGAGAATGAAAGCTTGGACAGTTTAATCACTTTGAGGGAGGCAGAAATTCAGAAGAAGGTCAGCGAAATTGAGCGCTTATTAAAGAAAGATGGTGTAACAGCATCAGAACTTCAACGTGCTAGACAAGAGATTTTAAGTCTGAGATCTAAGATGGAAGCGCTTACAATGGAAGTTGACTCTCTTTCCAAAGAGAACCAATACCTCAAAGATGAGAACTATATCATGCAAAAGCAGGTTGAGGCTGGTCAAGAGAGAATTGCAGAGGTTGAAGCAGAGAATACCGATTTAACTCAACAGGTTCAAGTAGGGAAGCGCATATTCCTCAAGTCTTTGGATGTTACTGCAATGAAGAAAGCTCTCGGAGGTAAATTGAAACCCACCGATAAATTAAAGCGCGTCGTTCAAATCGATGTCAACCTTATTTTGGGCAATAACGATCTGGCAACCAAAGGAGAGAAATCACTCTATATTAAGTTAATCACACCAAATAAATCAACTTTAGTTGATGAAAGTATGGGTGCTGGAACCTTCAGTTTTCAAGGTGGTGAAAGCATGTATACGCTCAAGAAAGTGATTAATTTCCAAAACAAGAATGAATCTGCCTTAGTGGTAATTCCGAGAAGCGAAAGCATGACTGCCGGTGAATATACACTGAAGGTTTACAGTGATACTCATGAGATGGCCAGTACACATTTCATGCTGAGATAATCAATGAGCATCCGCAGACAGAAAGTCGCCAAAGAAATTCAACGAGATTTGGCAGTGGTTCTAAATAAGATCGCTCCTAGAATACTCCCCAACGAATTAATTACTCTGGTAGATGTCGAAGTAAGCCCTGATCTGGGTCTGGCTAAAATATATCTGGGTTTTATGAATTCAAAAGACAAAGAGAAGAGCCTTGCAACAGTAGAACTGCACAATAAGGAGATCAGAAGATCTTTTGCTTCAGGGGCGGGTAAAGGAATGAGAAAAGTACCCGAATTTCGTTTTTATATCGACACGAGCATGGATCATGCTGAACGCATCGATAAACTCTTAAACAACCTCAAATAGATATTGAAACTACCGATCTTCATTGCATATCGGTATTTGTTCTCTAAAAAGAAGATCAACGCCATAAATGTGATCAATGCGATTGCCATGCTGGGCTTTGGCGTTGGTGCTTTTGCCATGGTAGTTATCCTATCGGCATTCAATGGATTTGAAGATTTGGTTGGGGGCCTGATCAACAATTATGATCCGGACATAGAACTCAGCCAAAAATCAAAAAAAGTATTTGTTGTAGAAGATGGACTTCTCAGCAGCATTGCCGCTGTGGATGGTGTTGAAGGTCTTTCTAAGTGCCTGGAAGAAAAGGTGGTGGTTAAATTCAACGATCGACAGGAAATTGCCAGAATAAAAGGAGTAGATGAATCTTTTAATTCTGCCAGGTTTGATTCATTGATTGTTCTAGGTGATTTTGAGCTTGGAGATAGCAGTACCTATTATGGAGTGTTTGGCGGAGGTCTTTCGAGCAGGCTTGGAGTATTTCCTGGCAGTCATGAAGTTGTATCTGTGTATGTGCCGCGACGAAATGTTGAATACAATAGCCTAAATCCCATGTCGGCACTGAGTATGCAATACATGCGAACTAGCGGAATTTTTATTGTCCATGAAGAAATTGACAATGAGGTCTTTCTCAGTAGCTTAGAG
>JAHEKB010000146.1 GCA_024638525.1 Bacteroidota bacterium | reverse complement strand
CAGGTGATCTTTGCGGTTTCCGGTTTGGCCAATCACACCCACTTTCTTAAACATCTGGAAGAGAATTACCGCGTCGTAGGTCACAAAAAATTTGAAGATCATCACGATTACACCTTGGCTGAACTCAAAGAACTAAAGAAAAAGGCGGGTAGTGCCACTTTGGTGTGCACAGCCAAAGATGCAGTCAAATGGCGCAAACTCGATTCCAGCTTTGAATTTGAGGTGCTGGAAATGGAAGTCAAGTTTGAGGATAGGAAATTTATGAATTGGATAAAAGAAAAGATTGAGAACTAAGAAACATTTCGGCCAGCACTTTCTCAACAATGAGACTACCGCAAAAGATATTGTCAGTGCCCTTGGTGATTTAGATAACAAAAAAGTGCTCGAAATCGGTCCGGGAAAAGGTGTGCTCACCCAATACTTATTCCCATTTTGCGAAGAATTTGCAGCTGTTGAAATAGATAGAGAAGCTGCGGATTTTGTTCTTGATCGCTGGCCTGATTTAAGATTGATAAATGAAGATTTTTTAAAGTCAAATATTTCTGATATCTATCGAAGTGAGTTTCATCTAATTGGCAATTTCCCATACAATATTTCAAGCCAAATTGTCTTTAAAATTATTGAGCATCACTCATTGGTCAGTTCGTGGGTTGGAATGTTTCAATTGGAAATGGGTGAGCGGCTTCTAGCTGGCCCGGGCAGCAAGCAATATGGCATACTTTCTGTCCTTCTGCCCTTTTACTACATACTGGAAAAAGTTATGGTTCTTGGCCCTGAAGCATTTAATCCTCCACCTAAAGTCAAGAGCATAGTTATCAAAGCAGAGAGAGTGAATCACAGTGCCAAATGCGACATGCATTTACTAAAAAAAGTGGTTAAAGCAGCCTTTAACCAGCGAAGGAAAGTCTTGTCAAATAGTCTAAAGACGATTATAGCTAAAGAGGTCTTAATTCAATCTCAATTTGCTAACTTGCGACCTGAGAATTTGAGCCCTCAAGACTTTGAGCAGCTCTGTCTCTTTATAGAGAGTAATGTCGGCAATTGAGATCACAAAAGAGTTTATTGAAGAGTTCATCCAACTGATTGAGCAACGAAATGAAGCTGAGCTCAATCCTATACTGGAGAAGCTATACCCTCAAGATATTGCGGAGATTTTTGATGATGAGCTGAATCTTGAGCAGGCCGTTTATGTGGCATCCCTTCTAGAATCTCAGAAGAAAGTTGATGTGGTCATAGAATTAGAACCCGATGTCAAATTGAAATTCTTTCAAGGCTATAGTGCAGAAGAGCTTTCATCTCTGTTTTTCAGCTATATGAAATCTGATGATGCCGCAGATATACTCAATAATTTGCCCGCCGATCTCAGCAAACAAATTCTCAGAAAAATTGATGACAAGGAGCACAGTAGGAATATTGCTTCCCTTCTAAAGTTTCCTGAAAATACAGCGGGTGCTCTGATGGCCAAAGAGATGATCAAGGTCAAGCTGAACTGGACCGTTAAGAGGTGCACAGATGAAATCAGGAGGCAAGCAGAATCCTTGTCCAATGTATTTACGGCATATGTGGTAAATGATTATGACGAGCTGGTAGGCTGGGTCAGTTTAAAAAGGATATTACTTGCCGCAGAGAGTCGCACAGTAGAAGAGATTTATGATGACAACGTCATCCACGAAAACACTTATACCTCTGGAGAAGAAGTTGCAGCAACCTTAAAGAAATATGATTTAGTTGCTCTTCCCATTGTAGACGCCTTCAACAGGTTGGTAGGTCGAGTGACATTTGATGATGTGCTTGATTATATGCAGGATGAAGCAGAGAAGGATTATCAAATGCTTTCTGGTATTTCCGAGGATGTGGAGTCTTCTGATTCTGTGTGGTTGCTTAGTAGGGCAAGGCTTCCTTGGTTGGTTATTGGATTAATTGGAGGAATAGGAAGCTCGTTGGTCATTGGTGGTTTTGAAGAAGAACTGAGACAGAATGTGCAATTGGCTCTTTTCATGCCACTAATTATGGCTATGGGAGGAAATGTCGGTGTTCAATCCAGCTCTATCATGGTACAAGGCCTAGCCAATAATACGATTAGTAGCACGGGAGTAGTCGCTAAGCTTGGAAAGGAATTACTCGTGGGCTTACTGAATGGGCTAGTCTGTTCTCTTTTATTGCTTGCCTATGGTGCAATATTTGGAAATTCTCAAAAAATCATGCTGACAGTGAGTGTTGCTCTACTTGCGATAATCTTGATTGCAGCATTGGTGGGAACTTTGATTCCATTGCTCTTAGACCGGTTTAAAATCGATCCGGCTCTGGCCACGGGGCCGTTTATAACAACAAGT
The DNA here is from genome assembly GCA_024638525.1 of Bacteroidota bacterium. Classification (GTDB taxonomy): domain Bacteria; phylum Bacteroidota; class Bacteroidia; order NS11-12g; family UBA9320; genus JAHEKB01. The sequence goes on along the minus strand of JAHEKB010000146.1, from coordinate 4,026 downwards.
AATGACCTGCTGGGTCTGTTTCTTTACTTCATTATCGGAAATTTAATCTTAGGGATGTAGGATGAATTCCTACTTATTAACGGTCATGCGCTTGGTGATTTTTTCACCATTGGCCTCTAAAGTGTAGATATAAACACCTTCTGGATAGTTTGTTACATCTATCATATAAGTCCCTGAATGGCCCAATGTTTCCTCGAGCAATCTCTTACCCAAGACATTATAGACCTTTAAACTGGCAGAAGGGCTCTCAAAACTGACTTCCACATAGGTCTTTCCCTTAGCTGGATTAGGGTAATTCTGTCCTAGCTTGATATCATTGATTGCAAAGGCTGCGAAACCAATGAAGAAGAGTAAGAATGTTATGTATAGCGCTTTTTTCAATGCAGTCTATCTACAAATTTACTGAAAAAATAGTACCAAATGTCAATTTACAGTGTTTTTGCCTCGATGAAATACTAAAAGTGTTGGTTTAAACGTACAAGGTGTCGGCTTAAGAGGTCGCAGCTATAATTCTACATAGCTCATGAACCCATTTTCTAGCTTGAGATTTGATTCGAAGTTGTTCTTGTACAAGGCTCCCGTTCCAAGTCCTTGATGCAGGGAAGGTTGATATTGACTCACCCATTGTGCTATGGCATTCAATCCAATATTGCTCTCCAATGCTGAAGTGGCCCACCAGGGGATACTTCTCAGCTGACATTTTTGTATCCATTGATCAGCTTTTCTAAGTCCGCCAATCAAGTTGGGTTTTAGAATGATATATTGGGGATGTATATAATCCAACATAGCGTCTGCTCTGCTTTTGATTTCCAATCCAATAAGCTCCTCATCCAATGCAATAGGGAGGATGGGTTTATGACATAGTCTAGCCATGTCATCCCATTGATCCGTCGCTATGGGTTGCTCAATTGAATGAATGTCAAATCTTTTAAGTTCTTTGAGCTGGAAGGCCGCTTCATCTGCTTTGAAAGCTCCATTGGCATCAAGTCTTACTTCAATTTTAAAGGCATTGAATTTTTTCCGGAAAGCCTCTAGCATTTTGCACTCCTGATCAAAATCCAAGGCACCAACTTTAAATTTTATACAACTAAAGCCTTGCTCTGCTTTGGACAATGCCTCTTGAAGCATTTTGTCACCATCATTCATCCAAACCAGACCATTGATAGGAATTCGACTTTCTCCTCGACTAAAGGCCGTGTCAAATAACAGCCCCTTGCTTCTCAAGGAAATGAGTGCCGTTTCAAGACCAAATTCAACACTGGGTAAATGCTTCAGATCAAGCTCGGCCAAATTTCCTGACTCACAGAGGGCTGTACACGACTCATCAAGCAGTTCTTTATAATTTGGTAAATCATCAATGCTCAACATTCTTAATGGTGCACATTCTCCAATACCCATATTGCCTTCACCGTCTTTTAGAATGACCTTGTATATGATTCTCGAGCTAAATTTATTCCGCGAGGTCTTAGCAGGGGTAATGAACTCCAATTCATATTCCTCTATGTGATAACTGAGCATTATAAAAAAAGCTCCAGAATAAATAATAAAACAATACCTAGACTACCTAAAGAAAGAAATTTTAAAAGTGCATTGAATTCTTCTTCAGTGGAGGCCTTTCTCAATTGATTAATATGGACATAAGCCAATAAGGCCAGTGCCAAAGGGGCCAAGCTGAAATAAGCAGTCACCAAGTGGTGAACGCTGAGGCTTAAGAAAGCAGCAATCATCAGAAAGACTTGGTAATTGGTGGCTCCTTCTCGTCCTAATTGGGCAGCTAGAGTGATCTTGTTGTTTAAGACATCTTTGTCAAGGTCTCGAATATTGTTTATGTTCAATACTCCAACACAGAGGCAACCATAAGCAATTGCAGGAAGAAAGTATTCGCTTTTAATTTCATGAGAATACAGATAAGCGGTGCCAACTACCGCCACTAGTCCAAAGAACAAAAAAACGAAGAGATCACCTAAACCGTAATAACCATAGGCCTTCTTTCCAACAGTGTAGACGATTGCAGAAATAATGCTGAACACACCTAGACCAAAGAAAAGTATCCATGTTCTCAAATCGTCCGGGAAAGATGCATTTAACAAAAATACACCGCTACACAAGCTCAGCGCTGCAGTGATGATCATCGCAATGAGCATAGCCCGCGGAGAGATATTTCCCTCAGCCAATTGACGATCTTTTCTGTGACTGTCCGTTCCTTTCTTGAAGTCACCGTAATCATTGGCGAGGTTTGAAAGAATTTGCAGGAGAACAGCTGTGAGAATGGCCCAGCCAAAGATGGTCACATCAAAAGACAGTTTCGGCAATCTGCTACCTAGAATAATAGCCCCGATAGCCAGAGGCAATGTCTTCAATCTCAGTGCGGATATCCAGCTTTTAAGCATTGAACAAATATAAAGTAGAAAGCAAGTCTGTAGACCTAATAGACCCACAGAAATCCATGCTTTATTTAGCAGCTAATGTCAAGTTTAGATTCTGACCATCATAGAATCCGAGGTCTTGATTTTTAATCAGTTTTGTCAATAAAGCAATCTGCCCGCAGTGGTATGAGTAATGCTCAACCACATGAACGATCACCGAAATTCCCGACAGATTAAAACCTTGAATGCTATACATCTTTATTAAATCATCTTCTTCTAATGCAGATATCACCTCTTTGGCATTTTCCGCAGTATCACTTAGTTCTTCTAAAAGTTCATGAATCGTATGCGAGTTGCGCGCCGCAAATTCAAGCTCCCTCTGCCGGTAGTCAGGCTCGCTACCAAGGCCAGCAATTATATACTGTCGGATATTGCCGCAGAGGTGAAGTATTAAGTTTGCAATGCTATTGGTGGAGGTATTGGCTTGATGCCAAACTTCATCTTCATTCAACAAGCTTAAACACTTTTCTATGCGTTCGCTATTCTCATCAATGCGAAACTTAGCATCATCTAACAATTGGGATTTCATAGGAGAAAAATAGACATTTGCTCACGCATGGCCAAGATCACTGAATTGAAATTCTGGACAGACCTAATTAAGAAGGTGATCCGACAGTCTTTGAAAAAGTATGTCAAGGGTGTTGGTCCTCGAACCCACCACCAGCATGTAGTTCCACACGAAGACGGGTGGGCAGTCAGAGGAGCGGGCAATGAGCGTGTTACTGCCACATATGAATATCAAGATGATGCCATAAGACGCGCGAGAAAAATCGCTCGAAATTATGGGTCTACTGTAATCATCCATCGCAAAGACGGTTCAATTAGAGATCGTCGCAGCTATAAAGAGAGTAAATGAGGGCGGGCTAAAGCCACCCCTCCCCGGTTGAAAAGATCCTTGTTCTTGAGCTTTTAACTTTAAAAGATCTTATTAACGAGCCAAGAATCTGTATCACTGAATGAATAAGCTCGCCCCTTGTCTTGCAACACAGTGTTAAGAGATCGCGTGATTCTGAAGAGGTGTGATCAACAAAAAGTCCAGGACTGCGTCCTTTCACTATTTGATTTATTTGGGATCTTAGGATTACGCTCGTTTCACTCGCGTGATCCTGGGGGGTGTGATCAATAAAAAGTCCAGGACTGCGTCCTTTCTGTCCTTTTTTATACCTGAACATTCAAGCGAGCTTGAGTTCAGCCACAAAAAAAGTCCAGCCGCATAGCGGTGGACTTTTTGTTGTCGGGGTGAGAGGATTCGAACCTCCGATCTCACGCCCCCCAGACGTGCACTTTAACCGGACTAAGCTACACCCCGAAATGAAGGGGGCAAAGATAATTGTTTGCAGTTTACAAATACGCTTAATCGTTCAATAAGCCGTTTTGCAACAATGCTTGTACTTATACGGCTTTTAAATAGATTGCAAACATGAAATTATGGGAGTGGTATCAAAGTTGGAAGAATAAGGAAAAGAACGATCTCCTTATTGCTGATGCTGGATTTTGTCCCAACTGCTGGGGACAACAGGAGTATGATGGCAAGTTCGTTCAAGCGGTTGAAGATCAACAAATTAGGATAAATAATCATGATGCTCAAGCGCAGAGAGCC
>JAHEKB010000145.1 GCA_024638525.1 Bacteroidota bacterium | reverse complement strand
AGAAGCAGCAGAAGAGGATATCGATGCAATTCGAGCACGCATGGATCGGGCTTTAGGAATTGATCATTCTGAACCTGTTATTACTGCAGCAGAGCCAGCCGATACACAAATAGATATAGTTGAAGCTCAGCCAACAGCGGAAGAACTAGAAGAAGCTGTAATTGAAGAAACACAAGAAGAAGTTTCGGAAACTGTAGAAGATGATGTCATTGTTGCTGAAGAAACTGCAAGTGAAGTAGAAGAAACAGTTGAAGTTGTTGATGAAGAGCCTGCTCAAGAACTAGATACACAAGCCACCATAGCTGATGAATATACAACTGTTAGGGGTGATACATTATTTTCAATTGCAGAAGCTGCTCGGGGATCAACTGAAATAACTGTGAATCAAATGATGTTAGCAATACAGCAGGCAAATCCAGATGCCTTTATCAGGAACAATATAAACCTACTTAAATCTGGTGTGGTGCTACGGATACCTGACGATGTGGCTTCAGATACCATTATCAAGGAGCAAGCTACGTCTGAAGTATCGCGTCAAAATTCACTATGGCGTGAGTATAAAGAACAAGTTACTGAAAAAATGCTAGCTGCAAATGTGGACGCGCCAGATCTAGTTGAAGAAAAACAAGAACCAGCCAGTGACTTAGCTAGTGAAACAAAAGAGGCATTGAAGGAAACGACAGACAAGGCAGTTCAGTCACAGCAAGATCTGAAGATTTTGGCAGACAAAGATGCCAAACAGCCAGCTAGTGACACTGTACAAATAGCAGGTGGAGAAGAACTTGAAAAGGTACAAAAAGAGCTGACGCTTTCAAAAGAGCTTGTGCAATCACGCGTAAAGGAAAATGAAGAGTTACAAAGCCGTGTTGAGGCTCTTGAGTCCATGTTGGAAAAGAAAGATAAAATTATCAACATTCAGAGTCAGCAATTAAATGATTTAAGCGAACAACTTAATGTACAAACTAATAAAGCAGTAGAAGCTGAGAAATTACTTCAGGAAAAAAGCATTAGCGAGACAACTGCTGAAACCAAGCAAGCACCACTCACTCCAAAAGCTAGTGTTGAAGTTAAACCTCCTGTAGTTGAGCCATTACCTGATTTTGACGAGCCGATGCAAGCTGAACAACCCATTTCAAAACCAAAGCTTGAACCACTACCTGACTGGGATTCATTGCCAGAAATAGAGATTCCAGCTGAAGATGAGGTCATGGCGGAGGCATCTCCAACTGAAGAGGTGCAAGAAGCTAAACCTGCTGAAGAACCGACACAACCCAAGCAACCCGAGGCAACACCTGAAGTAGCTGAAACTGGCATCATGGCTACATTAATGGGGTTAATTGAGCCTGTTAAACAGCACTGGGCTAAGCTTGCAGCAGGGCTAGGGGCCATAGCGGTTTTGGGTGGTTTGTTATCAATTCGTCGCAGGCGAAGTGCACAACGAATACAGACTATTGGCATGGGGATGCCAGAGCCATTGGAAGATGATCAGTTTGATGACATTCTCGATGAAACCATTATCACGCCTCAAAAAGCTCCAGTTGAGCCGCCTGAACCAAGCGAAAAAACATCATTTGAGCCAACTGCTAGTTTTGATACACAAGCACAAGCAGCTGAATCGGAAACCGCAAAAGGTACAAGTCCTGATGATGTTTTAGAAGAAGCCGATGTGTATATATCTTATGGCTTACATCAACAAGCGCAAGATTTATTAACCGATGCGATAGCAGCTGAACCTAATCGCAAAGATTACAAATTAAAGTTAGCTGAAGTTTTTTATAGTTCAAAAAATCAAGCAGGTTTTGAGCAGCATGCACAATCAGTCAAAGATCAATTAGGTGAATCAAGTAGCGAGTGGCAGAACATTATGGCGATGGGTAAAGAGATTGCGCCAGCCAGTGCCTTATTTGCCGGAGCTGCAGCAGTCGGTATGGCGGCTAATGTGGTTGCAGAAAAACCTGATGCAGCAGATGTAGATATCGGATTGCAAACGGCAATCAACGAACCTTTGTCTGATGATGATTTAGAGGATACAGTTGTCGATAATAATACTAGCGATAAAGATCAGGGATTGGATTTTAATATAGATGGAAAAGTAGCTGCAGAATCGTTCGAAGATGACCCTGTAGCAAGTAAAATCATGCAAGCGAATGAAACTTCAGATATCTTAAATTTTGAAGTTGATGATTTGGCTGATGATCTCGATTATCAAGAAGAGATGGATACTGATCTTGAAGCAGCTGCAACCGGGCTTCATGAAGCAACAGGTCTACATGAGACATTAAATATGGATATGGGAGATAGGACAGAAGAACTAGAAGAAGTAGGTTTGCAAACTACTATGGATGACCTAAAGCCATTGGATATAGATGAAGATGAAGAACAAATTGATACTTCCGAACAACAAATTGATACTACCGTGGCATTGCAAACTGACGATGATTTTGGCATGGGCTTAGATACAGAAGCCATTCCAGATGATCCTGACGCTACTGCAGCCTATGCTCCAAACATATCAGAAGTCACTGAACAATTTGATGCGAGTAACATTGATACAGAGTTTCTAGATCCTGCTGAAGCAACTGTGGCACAAACTGCAACTGATTTGCGTGAACTAGGTCCGCCATCGCTGATTGAAGAAGTGGGCACAAAATTAGATCTTGCAAAGGCATTTGTCGATATGGGTGATTCGGATGCAGCTAGAGAGACTTTAATAGAGGTCATAAGCGAAGGTGATGAATCACAGGTCAAAGCTGCTAAAGATCTCATGGATAAACTAGGTGGCTAAGAGCTAGCTTATCAAAAAATTCATGCAGTAAACCGCTGCGTTTTCCTGAAATAAATGAGCAGTTAGTCTTATGCTGTTGCGTAAGCGTATTTTATTCTTTGCATTTTGCAAACCTTAACTATGAAAATAGCGCAGGGAATTGAATATAACGGTAGCCATTTTTATGGTTGGCAACGTCAAGCTCTTACCAATTCAGTCCAACAAACTGTCGAAGAGGCGATTTCAAAAGTTGCAGATAGACCCGTTCGTATTCATGCTGCGGGTCGCACTGATACAGGTGTGCATGCTACAGAACAGATCATTCATTTTGATAGCCCAACAGAACGAGACATCAAGGCATGGGTAATGGGGGTCAATGCTCATTTACCTAATTCAATTTCAATTTTGTGGGCCAAGCCTGTAGCTGAAGATTTTCATGCTCGATTTTCTGCAATTTCACGATACTATCGCTATGTAATTCTCAATCGACCAACTCGTCCAGCATTATTAGATCAGCAGGTTACTTGGGTATTTCACCCACTTGATATATCAATGATGCAACAAGCAGCACATCACTTAGAAGGAAAGCATGATTTTTCTTCCTATCGTGCGTTGGCTTGTCAAGCGAATAATCCGATACGAACTGTGCATCAAATAAACATCAAGCGACAAGAGGAGCTTATATTCATTGACATTCATGCAAATGGCTTTTTACATCACATGGTTAGAAATATAGCAGGTGTGCTAATTACTATTGGTAAAGGAGAACAGGATACAAATTGGTCCCGAATGGTATTAGAGCATCGTGATCGAACGCTGGGAGGTGTAACTGCCCAAGCATCGGGCTTATATCTTGTGAAAGTGCAGTATGATGATAAGTATGGATTTAACTCTACAATACGGTGGCCAGCATTTGCTAACTAAATACAAATGTAATTTAAAACTATTGAAAGAACTGTATGCAAACCCGAATTAAATTTTGTGGTATGACAACACAACAAGATGTGCAATACGCGATCGACTTAGCTATAGATGCCTTAGGATTTGTATTTGTGAAAGAAAGTTCACGCATGGTAACAATCGAGCAAGCGGAAAACCTGGTAGACAAAACTCCACCATTTATGGTGAAAGTTGGCTTATTTATGAATACTGAAGTTGCCTATATTCAAGATGTACTAAATAGTGTCAAATTAAATTTGCTACAATTTCATGGTGGTGAAAATGAGGAGTTTTGTAAGCAGTTTAGTCTGCCTTATCTAAAAGCTGTGCCTATGGGCACAACGGTGTCTGTCTCTGACTTTTGTTTAAAATTTCCGACCGCCACGGGTTTTGTATTAGATAGTCATGCCGTGGGCCAAATGGGTGGTAACGGCAAAGTATTTGAATGGTCCAATATACCAAAAAACCTTGAAAAGCCCATTATTCTTGCCGGTGGTCTAACTCCGAATAATGTGGCTGAAGCGGTGCGGGTAGTACGACCTTACGCCGTGGATGTGAGTAGCGGTATAGAGACTAGTAAAGGCATTAAAGACCTCGCTAAAATGGAGCACTTTATCAAGGAAGTTAGACGTGCCTAAGACTGCATCTCAAATCTCAGTTCAAATGCCGTATACCCAAGTCCCCGATGAGCAGGGAATGTTTGGTGAGTATGGAGGTCGCTATGTCGCTGAAACCCTAATAGAACCTCTTGTACAACTTGAAGCGGCGTATCAGCAATATAAAGATGATCCTGAATTTTTAGCCGAGCTAAACGCTGACTTAAAGCATTATGTGGGCAGGCCGAGTCCGCTGTATCACGCACGACGATTAAGTCAAAAGTATGCCGGTGCCCAGATATATTTGAAACGTGAGGATCTTAATCACACTGGCGCGCACAAAATTAATAACACCGTCGGTCAAGCACTACTTGCGAAGCGTATGAATAAAACTCGCATCATCGCTGAAACCGGTGCCGGACAACATGGGGTCGCCAGCGCCACTGTGGCAGCACGTTTGGGTTTGGAATGTGTTGTCTACATGGGCGAGGAAGATATACATCGTCAAGCACCGAATGTTTATCGCATGCGCCTGTTGGGTGCAGAGGTTGTGCCTGTGACTTCAGGATCAAAAACATTAAAAGATGCGCTTAATGAGGCCTTGCGAGACTGGGTGACTAACGTCGATACAACGTTTTACATTATTGGTAGCGTTGCAGGCCCACATCCATATCCCTTGCTTGTACGAGACTTTCAATCAATTATTGGTCGAGAAGCTAAAACTCAGATCTATGATCTTACCAACAGTTTGCCGGATGCATTGGTGGCTTGTGTAGGTGGTGGGTCCAATGCAATAGGGTTATTTTATCCATTTTTGGGTGAAGAAACTGTACAAATGTATGGGGTAGAAGCAGCGGGATTAGGTATCGACACGAATAAACATTCGGCACCGCTTAATGCAGGTCGAGCTGGAGTGTTACATGGCAATCGTACGTATTTAATGGAAGATAATGATGGACAGATCATGGAAACACATTCCATTTCTGCAGGTTTGGATTATCCTGGTGTAGGTCCTGAACATTCGTGGTTAAAAGATATTGGTAGAGTGCATTATGATTCGGTTACGGATGAGGAAGCATTGGCTGCATTTCATGAGTTAACTAGAGTCGAAGGTATTATCCCAGCTCTAGAAAGCAGTCATGCTATGGCATATGCGTTTAAATTAGCTACTAAAATGTCAAAAGAACAAAATATTATTGTTAATTTGTCCGGTCGTGGTGATAAAGATATCAATACCGTGGCTAGCATTGAAGGCATTGAGATATGAGCCGAATTCAATCTTGCTTTGATGCTCTGGCAAAAACTGGGCGTAAGGCCTTAATTCCCTATATCACTGCGGGCGATCCACATCCGAATCAGACGGTTGCACTAATGCATATCTTAGTAAAAGCAGGTGCAGATATTATTGAATTAGGGGTTCCGTTTTCCGATCCAATGGCAGATGGGCCTGTCATTCAAGCTGCTTGTGAGCGTGCGCTGGCTCATCATACGAGTTTGCATCAGGTGTTAGATATGGTGTGTGAATTTCGCAGGCGCAATGAACATACTCCAGTGGTTTTAATGGGCTATCAAAATCCAATTGAAGTAATGGGAACGTCAGAGTTTGCACGTGCAGCGAGTCAAAGCCAGATCGATGGAGTACTAACTGTAGATTTACCGGTTGAACAAGCAGAAGAAGCATTGGAAATTTATCGACAATATGCAATTGACTCAATCTTTTTAATTGCTCCTACCACTAGTCCTTTACGAATTAAAAAAATTTGTGACAAATCATCTGGTTTTGTGTACTACGTTTCACTAAGGGGCGTTACAGGAGCGGGTCATTTAGATATATCAGAAGTAAAAAATAAAGTTGCAGAGATTAAGCGAGTATCGGACTTACCTGTTGGTGTAGGATTTGGGATAAAAGATGCAGAAAGTGCTAAGACAATTGCATCGATCGCTGATGCTGTGGTTGTTGGAAGCGCTTTAATTCGCCAAATCGAAGCAAATATTTCCGATAATAAAATTATGCGCCAAAGCATAACTTCTTTACTGAGTAGTATGCGTGAGGCCATGGATGGTGATTCAATCAATCAGGAAGTTGCATAATATGATTTAT
>JAHEKB010000144.1:2326-6410 GCA_024638525.1 Bacteroidota bacterium | reverse complement strand
TTGAAAAAAACCATCGATTATTGTAAGGATGACGGAGGCACAAGATAAAGAAGGTCAAAATCAGAGTACTGGTTTTTTCACCTTCCTGAGAAAGCTATTTGTAGTGGATCAGGTGGATTTTGTGCAGGCCACCGCCAATATCAAAAAAGACGTCTCATTCAAAGGCTTCAACATTTGGATTCTTATTTGTTCAATACTGATTTGTTCATTAGGGCTCAACCTCAATTCAACGGCAATTATCATAGGAGCTATGTTAATCTCTCCTTTGATGGGCCCGATCAATGGTTTGGGACTTGCCGTAGGTACCTATGACAGGTCTTTATTGCGCAAATCTTTGATAAACTTAGCGGTTGCGACAATAGTCAGTGTAATCACGGCTACCATTTTCTTTAAGATTACACCAACGGCAGACAACCTGCATGAACTCTTTTCGAGAAAAAGACCCATTGTACTTGACCTGTTTGTGGCCTTTTTTGGCGGTATAGCAGGAATACTGGCTGCATCTAGGTGTCTAAATACCAATGTGGTTCCCGGTGTTGCTATTGCAACGGCATTGATGCCACCACTATGCACCGCTGGCTATGGATTAGCAACATTGCAAATGGATTATTTCTTGGGTGCATTTTACTTATTCTTCATGAATTGTGTCATGATATGCTTGGCAGCAGCATTGATTGTCTTGTATTTGAAATACCCCAAATACTCCTTCGTACACAGTTCTACACGGAGAAAAGTTAAGAATGGAATCATCGCATTTGTGATTGTAGTTTCAGTGCCGAGTGTTATCCTGTATTATAATGTCTTAACCGAAAGTATTGAAAGCCAAAGGGTCAAGGAATTTGTGGAAAAGGAATTCATGGCCAACAAATCGATCTATGTTACCAATTATGAGAAATTAGACAAGGAGATCAAGGTAATTATCAGCGGTAAATACATGGAACCCTCGCAAGTAGATCTGCTTAAAAACCGATTGCCCAACTATAAATTAAACGACTATACCTTGGTAGTTTACCAGAATGAGACCGGTGTAAAAGAGTCAGATCTCGCCAATATTGGGGAACAATTCAAGGTGGATCTCTTGGCTGATCTCTACGATAAGAATGAAATGAAATTACAGAGTAAAGATGATGAAATTGCATTTCTAAAAGACGAATTACTCAAGTCACAAATTCAGTATTATGTCAATGAAAAACTGAATGCAATAATTAAAAGCCAGTTTAACGTCAGCGAGATGACCATCAATGATTTGGTATATTCCGATAGTGAAGGTCTGGACACAGTGGCTACGGTATTGGTCAAATGGGAGGAAGGATTGAGTGGGGCTGCTGTAAAGGAGCAAAGTATCAAATTGGAGCAACTTCTTAAAATTCAGTTAGATAGAGACCAGGTTCGGGTATATGAGATAAATTAGGTATCTTTTTTGTTTAAATACAGATGATGAAAACAACAGTTCTCTTTTTACTAATACTATTTACAACCTGCAGCGTTTACGGCTTAGATGGGAGAGATACCATTGATGCTGATGAATTTAGCCAGATTACTTTTGAAAAGACGCTTTTTTTCAAAGTCAATGAATACCGTCAATCTAAGGGTCTCAAACCCTTAATGTTCAATCAATTGATAAGGAAAGCCGCAAACGACCATGCTATTTATTTAGTCAATACAGGAAAACTAACCCATGAACAGGATGTGTTGAAAAGCAAGACGGTTCAAGATAGGGTTAGGAAATATGTTAAATCGGGCCGTTTCATCGTCGCGGAGAACATAGCTAGAACTTATGTTTTGAGAAATACGATTATTTATGACAGTCAAGGTAAAAAACAGGAGGGTACCGTCTATACATATGGAGAAGCTGCAGAAGCCATGTTCAACGCCTGGAAACAGTCAAATTTTCACAATAAGAATATGCTTTCAGATAAATACAGCATTGCAGCGATAGCAGTTGAATTTAAGAAAGAAGACCTAAGCCTTACTTCAGTGCAGGTGTTTGCTCACTTTGGCTGATCTCGCTCATCAGTGCTTGTCTAAGCATCTCCATGGCCATATATGCCGTCCGTTCAATAACTTGCATGCGGCTTCCCTTGAATTGATTTTCAGTAACTACCACCTCACCATTGGGTTTTGCCAGACCAATATATACCAAGCCTATAGGTTTGTATTCCGTTGCTCCAGTTGGGCCTGCAACTCCAGTTGCCGCAATGCAATAGTCCACTCCCAGTTTTAATCTTCCTTTAGCGGCCATCTGCTTTGCAACTTCTTCACTCACACTCCCCACTGTAGTAAACAGTTCTTCATCTACTCCTATAAGATCGATTTTAAACTGATTGGAATAAGTAACATAACTTCCATGAAAATAAGCGGAACTTCCTGGGATCTCAGTGAAGCAATGTGCCATATAGCCGCCGGTGCAACTCTCGATACTGCCCAAGCTGCTCTTTTGTTCAATGAGCATCTGACCAATAATCTCCGCCATACTCTTGTCTCCATCAAACCAACTTGGTCCTATGACCTCTTTGATTTGATCAAAGTATGCCGATAATTGATCGTTCAATGCGGCGGTGGAGTGGGAGGAAGATTTTGCCGTCAAGCGCATTCTCACCAAGTTGAGGTGAGGAAGAAATGCCAATTTTATGTGTTCCGGAAGATCTTCCTCAATCTGACTTACCTTATGACTTAAAACAGATTCCGGAATATTGACCACCGTGATGGTTTGATGCACAATTTGGTCAGCAATGTTTAGAGCCTCCAATCTAGGGAAAACAAACTCACTCATCATGGCTTTCATTTCATACGGCACTCCCGGCATGCTCACATAAATAATTCCATCTTCCACAAACCACATACCAGGAGCTGTGCCTTTAGAATTAGGAATGGCAATGCAATTTGCTGGGACCAGTGCCTGGTCTATATTGATCTGCAAAAGATCAATTCCCCTTGCATTGAACCGCTCTTTGATGTTGTTAAGTGCCTCATCAGACTTTTCCAGTTCTGTGTCAAAATAGTCCACAAGGGTCTGTTTAGTAATATCGTCATTTGTCGGACCTAGTCCACCGGTAAGTAGAATGATTTCCGCTCTCTGTCTCGCTTCGTGAAGAGCCGTTGTAATAGCATCTGGAGTATCTCTGATTGAACTTATGCGTTCAAGCTCTATTCCTCTCTTATTCAACTCATTACCTAACCAAGCGGAGTTAGTATCAACCGTTTGCCCTATGAGAATCTCATCACCTATCGTTATTATTTCTGCAAGCATTTAATCAATAAACAATTAAAGATTTATTTTCGCCCCAAATTAAGGAAATTATGAGAGAAGCGAAGGCAAATCTAGCCTTGAATAAGTTGCTTAAGGAGGTCCAAAAGGGCTTTGACCCTAAGAAAATTACCAAAAGTCTCCTGGAATTAAGAGAAATGGGACTGGAGGAAGAAGATCCGACGGTTGTGAAGATCTGTCGTTTGGTGAATGAATACATTGCCGCGAAGGAAAATTTTGATCTTGGATATGTAGCGGAGGAGGAAATTGGGGACATGAGCGATATGGAGTATTTGATCGAATTGATGCTGAATATTGAGAATGACGCTAACCGCGAAGAAATTCGTGAAATCAGGGATAAGATTAAGGAGGAATTATACTAATGACCCAAGATCAATACAACGATATAAAGAGCCGTATCTCGGCCCTGGGAGGTTATCTTTGACATCCCTAAAAAACTGGCCTTAATTGCCGAAGAAGAACTACAATCACAAGATCCCGCTTTTTGGGATGATCCATCAAAAGCCGAAGCGCATTTAAGGACTATACAGCGCAAAAAAGTCTGGACAGATGCGTATGCCAAAATCCAAGAACAAGCCGAAGAAATCGGCGTGCTTTTGGAATTCAAGGAAGCAGGCGAAGATCTAGATGCTGAGATAGATGAGAAATTTCAACAGTGTTCAGTGTGGTTAGAAGACCTGGAATTCAAGAACATGATGAAAAGCGAGGAAGATCAACTGGATGCAATTCTTGAAATAAATGCCGGAGCAGGAGGGACAGAGAGCAACGATTGGTCTGAAATGCTTTTGAGGATGTATCTGATGTGGGCAGAAAAAA
>JAHEKB010000144.1:0-2307 GCA_024638525.1 Bacteroidota bacterium | reverse complement strand
GGTGACTTTGCCTTTGGTTATTTAAAGGGAGAGAACGGCGTTCATCGCCTGGTTCGCATATCACCATTTGACAGCAGTAATCGCCGACATACTAGTTTTGCATCTGTCTACGTCTACCCCGTGGTTGATGACAGCATTAAAATTGAGATAAATCCCTCTGATATTCGATGGGATACCTTCAGGAGCGGAGGAAAGGGCGGTCAAAATGTGAACAAGGTTGAAACTGCTGTGAGATTACATCACGAGCCAAGTGGCTTGGCGATAGAGTGTCAGCAGGAAAGATCTCAGTTGAAAAATAAGGAGAAGGCCCTCAAAATGCTCAAATCACAGCTGTATGATATTGAGCTGCGTAAACGCAATCAAGATCGTGCGGAAATTGAGGCAGGAAAGTTAAAGATTGAGTGGGGGTCGCAAATTAGAAATTACGTAATGCATCCTTATAAACTGGTCAAAGACGTGAGAACAGCTCATGAGACCAGCAATGTGAATGCAGTAATGGATGGAGATTTGGAGTCTTTCTTTAAAGCATATTTACTTAGCAGGCAGGAAGAAGCTTAAACCAAGACCTTCTCAACCATTAGCTCTAACACCTTGCGCGACCTTTCTGAGGATACTTTTTTTATAATCTCGTTGAATTCTGGGTATGAACTTTTGATCTCTTCGTAATCTTTTAAACTCAGTTCAAAGACCTCGCAGTATTCTTCTGTAATGAGTATTCCACTGGTTTTCTCGCCAATCAATATGGGTGTGAGTCCGTAGTAGTCTCCATCTTTTAAGCGGGCAATTTCTTTTTGATCTGATGCCCGGTATGCCATCATTTCACCTTTGCTAATAAAGCCAATTCTATTGGAATATGCGTTGGCAGTGACGACTGTACTAGAAGGAGGGTATGTCACCGGTTTCAATCGAGCGAGCAATTCATTTTTAAGTGATCCTGAGGCAAGATTAAAAAGAGATATTTCTTTGATCAAATCATGTGTGAGTTCTTCCATCAATTCGATTTTCATGCTTTCTGGCAGACCTTCCATCAAATCCAGTTCATTCACACCTCTTCGTCTGTCCCAGATATAATCAAAGTACTTTCTCACCTTGGCAATCATAGAAGGTGATACCTTTCTGTGCTTCAAGTACATGCCCAAGGATTCAATTCGTGCAGTATGAGCGGTTTTTAAGGTGTCTATATTGCTTACAAGTGAAGCTATATTACCAATGATATACGCATACATAGATGCACCCAATAGCATGACAACTATGGTGAAAAGATATTCTACATCGGTATGTGGGGCTATGTCACCATAGCCTATGGTGGTCATGGTTGTAACGGTCCAGTACAAGCTTCTAATGTATTGTTCCCGAGGCCCGGCGTCTAACAATCCGTGCAGCGCTACCCAGCTTTGATCAGCAAAGCCTTGATAGTAGGAGGTCCATAACCAAGCACAGGCAATTAAATGGTTTAATATCACCATGATTGCTAGGAACTTGATCAAGCGCAAATAACCCGGTTCAATGCTGTTCCTGTTATTGATGTTGTTAAATGACTGTACGAGTCTTCTTATTCTGAGAAGAGCCATCAATCTGAGCATAAGATGAGCGTGCTCACCACCTATGGTGACATCGGTTTGCAACAGGATTAAATCAAATGGCAGAATGGCAATGAGGTCATAGAGAAGGTATTTCTTATTGTACCTTTCTTTTATTCTAAAGTAATCGGTAACCTCGGTTCCGTGTTCTCTAAAACTTGTTCTTCTATTGATCCAAATATCAATAAAGAAGATGAGTGACATGCTGTAATAAATGATGTTGGAACTTGGTTTGCCTTCATAGGCAAATGCAAGGTCATAACTCACTTGAACGATGACCGCTATTACCAATACGGCCATAATAATGTTCCAGACAAATCGAAAACGGCTATCCTCTCTAAGGATCATCGGTCGAATATAAGGATTTAGATGCTCCTCAATTGCCGCAATACCTTGCTAGCAGAATTTCTGATTCCCGCACTGCCATTTTGTAGTTGGCTCATTATAGCTATGACCAGCTTTGGCACTGAGTCTGAATATTCGCACGCACTGCACTATCTGCGCGTTCCACTAATCTATTCGGGTCTTTTTGCCTACGGTTTGTTCATAGAAATGATGCAGTGTATACGTCTGTTCTGCACCCAGCTTTTGTCCAAATTGAGCAATAATGTACAGGATCAAGGCTGCAAGAGCATAGGCGGGCAATAGCCAAATCAATTTGGAGTTCATTTCAAGAATGTAATAGGAGTATGCGGCAATAGCGGTGACGATAAAGGCAACAGCCAAG
>JAHEKB010000143.1 GCA_024638525.1 Bacteroidota bacterium | reverse complement strand
AAGTCATACTGTAGCTCTGAGGGTTAGCGATGCTTTTGGCTGTCAATCTCTGATTGATTCACTCACCATTTCTACTTATGTCAGACCTACTTTGGTTTATGACATACTTGGCGGGAATACCTGCAGCACGATGCATGCATATTCTGCATTATCCATCGACAATGCTGGTGCCGACAATTTGATCCATTATTGGAATTTAGGTGACGGCAATACCTCTTCTAGCGATTCATTTACGCATTACTACGATAGTTGTGTATTCCATACCTTGGAAATAAAGGTCACAGATCCTGATAACCCTGCGCGATGTGCCAGTGATTCAGTGATTATATCTTCTGTTTTACCGGTTGAAATGATCGATCTAAAAGCAAAGCGCATTGCGGATGCTGTAGAAATACGTTGGATTACTGCTTCTGAAGAAAACACCCATTACTTTGAAATTCAATATTCTAAAGATGGGCAGAATTATAGTACTGTGGATATAGTGGAAGCCAAAGGCAGTTATGAACTCACAGAGTATTCTTATTGCCATAAAGATCTTAGCGAATTAAACTATTACAGGATTAGGGCAGTAGATTTTGATGGAGAATCTCAGCTGTATGGACCGGTAGTTGTTCAACTTGAAAATCAAGAGATTCTAGAAGTCTATCCCAACCCATCTGTGGACTTTATACAATTCAAACCTACAAATCACGGTACTGACTTTGATCTTGAGATTTACAGTATTAATGGTACTCTAGTCAAGAGGATTAATAATCTCCAGGCATATCAAAAAATAGATATCCGAACCTTAAACAGAGGTACTTATTTTATAAAGACCATATATTCCAGCCAGATTACGGCTGATGTGAGCTTTGTAAAACAATAAACTTCCTAAGCTAAGAGATTTATTCTTACAAAGAGACAAAAATCAATGGGTGCATTTGATTAATTTATAAATTTACAATTTAGTCTATTAGCTAGTAACTAGCTAGTTTTGAATTACTTAGATGGTATTAACACATGGTGAAAATCATGTGATTGGCTATAGTGCATTTCAATTAGCACGAATTTTGTATACTTTTGTCATAATTAGCAATAGGCCTTAGAATCTATTGTTGGTTAATAACCTTATTATTATGACAATACAATACAACCTTAGAAAAGGGTTAATGGCAATAGGATTGTTATTAACTGGATTGTGTATCTCTTACACATCAAACGCCCAAGGACATGACGGTATAAACTGTGATGGATCGGGCAATCAAGAATGGATTCCTGCAGACGCAACTTTAGACGCAAGTACAGATCCTAGCTATGTAAACAATTCTCACAACATCGATAGTTTTTGGATCGATTCAGATCCATTTGAAACTAAAATTGCTATGCACCGTGAAAATGGCGGAAATGTGGGTGTGAAAATGTTTTTTGACATCGACGGAACTGCTGGAGGAAACTCCAGTGAGAATAATGCAGATTATGCTTTTTTCTTTAGCATTGATAATAATTGCGGCTGTGCGGCTGATAGCTCCATATACAGATGGAACAATACGACCAGTGTTTGGGATCTTACAACGGATGATTTCTCTGCTTTGAATCTTGGAAGTTCATGTAACACTGCAGCGGATGATAAGTTCTTCGAGGTCTTGATTGATTTAGATGACTTTAATTATAATTTTTGTACAAGTACTACCACTGTAACATTTACCCATATGAAGACCAATGCAGGGGCTAGTTTTACTTCAGCAGACAAAGATGAGATTCCTGTAAATGTGGCTATACAATCTAGTATTGACCCTGATCCAGTAGCAGCTATTTCTGTAAATGATATCTGCAACGGTGAGACGTTGACTTTAGACGGTACGGGAAGCACTGGTTCTCAGGATGGAGGAACTACAAATAGCAATAGCCTCATAGCATCTTATGAATGGGATCTTGACAACAATGGAACCTATGATTATACTCAAGGTGGAACCTACGACAGTACTTTTACTATAACTAGCTCCGTAAGCCAAACGGTTGCTCTAAGAGTTACTGATATTTACGGTTGTACATCAACTAAAGTTACTGAAACTTGGAACGGAAATCCAAATCCAAGCGGAACGGCTTCCGGAAGCACCAGCCCGGCGACTTCTGGAAAATGTAAAGACAAGGTTTTTGTCTATACTGCATCTGCAACTAGTGGAGCTTCTCCTTTCAGCTATAGCTGGGCCTTTCCAAATGCCACTCCTGGTTTTGATTATGCCACTACAACCAGCACAACTCAGAATCATACATATAGCCAATGTTTCTGGACCATATCTCCAAATACCGTTTATTTGACCATCACGGATGCCAACGGTTGCAGTTCATCAAGTATACCTGTAACTCCACCAGTACCAGTTGATTTGGTATACTTCGACGGTGAGGTTAAAGACGGTGCAGCCGAATTGAAGTGGCAAACTGCTTCTGAGATCAACAATTCACATTTTGTTCTCGCAAAGTCATTGGATGGTGAATTCTATGGTGAGATTGCTCAGATTGAAGGATCTGGAAACAGCATGGAAATATTGGACTACCGATTTATCGATCCAAATATGGAAGATGGTGATGTATATTATCAATTGACACAAGTTGATTTTGATGGTAAGTCAGAGACTTTTGCGCCCATCGTATTGAACAAATCAGCAGACAAAGGAAGAATCATTGTTTCCCCTAACCCTGTGTCTGACGTGGTAAGCATAACGCTACCCGTTCATGCTCAAGCATCTGAATTGGTAATCATGGATCTCAACGGTAAAGAATTGTTAAAACAGAGTATCCAAGGAAGCAGAAATGCAGAAATTGTTGAAATGCAATTATCTGAATTTCCAGAAGGACTTTATTACGTCAGATTTGGCAATGCCATTGACGGCTATGTTAGTGAGCTTATACAGTTACTCTAATCTAAATATTAATAATAGGTGAATACTTGGGCCCCATTTCGATGGGGCCTTTTTTTATTCCTTGGTTTATTATCGATATC
Source organism: Bacteroidota bacterium (assembly GCA_024638525.1). GTDB lineage: Bacteria > Bacteroidota > Bacteroidia > NS11-12g > UBA9320 > JAHEKB01. The sequence goes on along the minus strand of JAHEKB010000143.1, from coordinate 3,464 downwards.
ATTGCAAGCTGAATTATGGGATTACAATGTGGCATAGTTGGACTACCCAATGTAGGTAAGTCAACTCTCTTCAACTGCCTTTCAAATGCGAAAGCCGAAAGTGCCAATTATCCGTTTTGCACCATAGAGCCCAATGTTGGAACCATTACGGTTCCTGACCAAAGGTTAAAGCAAATTGCTGACCTGGTCAAACCAGAGAAGATCGTGCCGACTACTGTGGAAATAGTGGACATTGCTGGCCTGGTTAAAGGAGCGAGCAAAGGAGAGGGTCTGGGAAATCAATTTTTGGGCAACATCAGAAATACAAACGCTATTCTGCATGTGGTTCGTTGCTTTGACAATGAGAATATTGCGCATGTCGATGGTAGCATTGACCCGGTGCGTGATAAGGAGATTATTGATACGGAGCTTCAACTCAAAGACTTGGAAGCAATCGATAATAAGATCGACAAGGTGAAAAAGATTGCTGAAATAGGGGACAAAGAGGCAAAATCAATATATGATGTGGTGGTTCAGATCAAGAGGCAATTAGAGCAGGGTAAATCAGCTCGTACAACCAAGTTAGACCCTAAACAATGGGATCTGATCAAGGATCTCAACCTATTGACAGCAAAGCCGGTTCTCTATGTCTGTAATGTAGATGAGTCCAGCGTGGTTGATGGCAATCATCACACGGAAAGATTTATGGAATCCATTGTGGGCGAGGACGCGGGTGTTCTATTCGTATCGGCTCAAATAGAGTCAGAGATGATAGAAATGGATGCCGATGACCGCGAGCTCTTTTTAGAAGATATGGGATTGAAACAGAGCGGTGTTGACAGGATAATTCACTCGGCCTACGAATTGTTGAATTACATTACATACTTTACTGCTGGAGTCAAAGAGGTGAGGGCTTGGACCATTGTCGACGGGATGAAAGCACCTGAAGCGGCAGGCGTAATCCATACGGATTTTGCAAAAGGCTTCATTAGAGCAGAGGTCATTGCTTTTAAAGACTACATAGAATACGGTTCGGAATCTGCCTGCCGAGATGCAGGCAAATTGAGGATTGAAGGTAAAGATTATGTGGTAGTGGATGGCGACATCATGCACTTTCGCTTCAATGTCTAATTTCATATTCTGTTGCAGATATGGCATATTTGCTTGCGATATATGAGAAGTAAAGTGGGCATTTTTGGATTGTTATTGATGTGTATGTTTGCATGTACAGCATGCGATGATGACGATAAAGAGTGCTGTAAAGCAGCCTGAGAAATTGATAAACACACAAGTCTAGGTCCACTAGTGCGGTCTGGACTTTTTTATGCTTGAAAGTATTGACATATCGGTAGTATTAATCACCAAGAATGAAGCGAAACATCTGAGAAGAGCACTTAGTAGCATTTCTGACCTGGCCCATGAGATTATAATTATCGATTCTTTCAGCACAGATAACACGGATGAAATTGCTCAAGAATTCGGTGCTAGATTTATACAAAGAGAATGGGAAGGCTATGCGGGTTCTAAAAACTATGGAAATAGCTTGGCCAGTGGAGACATGGTATTGTCCTTGGATGCCGATGAGTGCTTGTCTGATAGATTGAAGCAATCCATAGGCTCAATTGTAGACAAAGATGCGATCTATGGTTTCAATCGCAAGAATATATACTGCGGTAGGCCCATTCGGTTTTGTGGCTGGTATCCGGACTACAAATTGAGATTGTTTCCCAAAAACAAAGCGCAGTGGATAGGGGACTACGTTCACGAACAATTGGTTGCAGATGATGGACTAAAGGAGGTCAAACTGAAAGGAGACCTCTTGCATTACAGCTACTCAAGTAGAGAAGAACATATAGCGCGAGAAAAGAAGTACGCTCAATTAGCTGCGGAGCGTGATCACAAAAAAACAATGCTTAAATCGGTTGCCTTCTTAAAAGCCATTGGTCGCTTTTTCAGCATGTATATCTTAAAATTGGGGATATTGGAAGGTCAGAAAGGATTGCAGATTTCTATCATTTCTGCAAAAGGTAAGATTTGGAAACAGAAGTATGCTGCAGAGATCAATGCATCCGATCAGGTCTGAGCTCTAAGCTGTGGATCATTTCGGCTTCGAAACCCAGCCATTCTTGCCATCTACGGCCTGTCCACTCTTCACCTGCGTATTTCTGGCTTAATTGAATAAACATTTTGTAATGCCCTGCTTCGGAGACCATAAAATCGTAGTAAAAGTCTTTGAGTTTTTGCTCTTTGATGTGCAAAGACAAAAGTCGAAAGCGCTCACAACTTCTGGCTTCAATCATGGCAAACATCAATAAGTAATCACACATCTGCAATGTTCTGTCCCCACCTTTTCTGGTAAAGCCTCGCAATTTATTGACGTAGTCATCTTTGCGTTGAGGGCCCAATTCATAACCCCTTTTGTGCAGTTCCTTGAGTACCTTTCTAAAGTGGCCCCATTCTTCTGCTACCAGAGGACTGATCTTCTCTACTATTTCTTGGTAATCAGAAAATTTAGAAATCATGCTAATGCCGCTGCTTGCTGCTTTTTGTTCGCACCAGGCATGATCTGTAAGAATGAATTCTATGCTTTTTTCCGCAATATCCACCCAGCGGGGATCAGTTTCCAATTGAAGACCTAAGGTTGTTTTCACTTTGCAAAATTAAGGTTGGAAATACTCAGATAACACTGCTTCACCCTTTAAAACGCGATAGGCGGGGAAGTCGGTGTATTCTACGCGTTCTAACGTAAGATCAGAAAGGGTTTTATCCTGAAGTCCTTTCCAATCCAGAATGATCAGCTCGCTCATCGGGATGTGTTCATATTCCTTCCAAAGCCAGTGTCTCCTTTCATAGCTTGGATATAAGGTTGGCAGCCGCATATAGCCCGCACAACCGTATACAAATTGATTGGCCTGAGAGTTAAACAGCAAGAGTTTAGCTTTTTCGCGATCTAGTATTTCCTTCAATTCACCGCACTCTTCTTTGAGATTTGAAGGATTGAATAGCTGCACAACTGCAGAATTGTTTTTTACCAGATTGGACTTGCTTGATGAAAACAATAGCTGCCTGAGTCCAAAACCAACTATGATCAAGAGGCAAAAAGCCCAGATCATATACTTCCGGCCTGTTTGGACATCTAGTTGTGATACGATAAATACTAAACTAAATGGCAGCGCAAGAAACATTCTGGAGTAGGCAAAGAAAATGGAATCAGTGCCGTCATTAACCTTGTTTAACCCGAGACTAAACAATAAGAGAAGAATGACAGAAGTCAGCATTAGAGCGGCCTTTTTCTGCTTAAAAAGGATACAGCACCCAAGTGAAGCTAAAAGCAAAACGGGCAATGCAACTCCGCATTCATAGCAGAATGGGAGAAGGGCTTTAAAGTACAGATCTAGCTGATTGAGTGCCATCATCCAAGAGTTAAGAGACCACTCAATGGTCCAAGCTTGGTGAACCCATTCTTCCATCAGCCTGTGCTTATA
>JAHEKB010000142.1 GCA_024638525.1 Bacteroidota bacterium | reverse complement strand
AAGTAGGGTCTTCAGCCTTATCGGTCATTGTAGAAATTAAAAAACATACTTCGTCTCCAATTTCATAACCAGGAAATGCGGGCGGGGGTGAGGTTGTTGTTACTGTTATTTGCCCCGCAATTAAAGAGGGCTCCACGGCTGTCACTGTTACATAGTTGTAAGGAAATAATATTTCAACTGCATTTCTATACACTAAGACAGTCATCCCTACTGTTATATCTTCATTTTCTGCAACTTCAAATTCAGTTTCTGAGGCTGAGGATATTACGGATTCTTTTTGTTGCTTTATAAGAAGTATCGCTTGATACGGATTGTATTTAGATACTGATATATGATTTTCTTTGTAGTAATGAGAAGCGCCTTCTCTTAATGCAGTTTCTACATTTATTTTTCTTGGCTGATTTCTATTGTCTGTCCAAAAAAGTAAATCTTCTAAAAGACTGACGGCTATTATCGTGTCGCTTTGAGAAAAGTTTAAAAAACTACCCTCTACTAAAACATTATAAGCCCCGTTATTTAAATTGTAAGATCTCACAGCGCAACTAGCGTCCGCAGGAGCAACAGCAGCACCACTCCAGTCTGTTGTAAATGTTATAATACGATTATTTGTTGGGTCCATATAGTACCCAATAATTTCTATTTGGCCGTGCACCCCGGAGCCTAACTGTGTTCCAGAAACTAGGCTATTACCTTTAATATTTTGCAAGGTTCCAACGCTATCTTCTTCAGATTTACCAACAAGTACATTCTGAGCGGTTCTATATTCACCATTAGGCAATAACCTGTCATCCAGGTCTTGATTCATTTTTGCCTTAAGAAAACTGTTTTTAGCTTCAGCCATATTAGTGTTTAATTATTTTAGATTTATTTCTAAATACCTGCGTAATTTCTTCTAGCTTTAAGTTTGAAAGTCTTATTTTTGTATTACGTAATTTAGCGCTTCTATCGCGTTTAAATCTTTGCACAAGGTATTCAGGCATATTCATGCGTACGGATAAGATAGAGTACGCTATATGAGCATACATAGCCTCTTCTGCTAGTTTGGGTATGTACATGTCTTTATCATAAGCTAAGCCATCTGATATGTATTCAAATATTATAAGTTTACCTACAAGATTACTTGAAAACGAAATTTTACCTTCTCTTTCATTTATTGTAAAAAACCCATTAATGTTAGTTGTCTCTGGATTTAAACCGTACCGCTGGCCAAGTGTATTTCCCCTCCATGTATAAGCATCTATTTCTGCGTCATAACTGTTATAAAATTCACTGTCATAAGCACCTGTAATTTTATTCATATTAGCATCGCTCCATTTTTCGTCTATAATGGGCGTGCCTTGCAGGTTTTCAGCATACTCATCTTGTATGGGAACACCGTTATCAACTTGCTGAATTGGCATGTCAGTAGGGTTGGAAGTAAGGCGGGTTGGGTATATAACATGCTTAACACCCAGCTTGTCAACCCACGATAGCTTAACGTAGTTTACGTAATCCTGCGGAAGTATAACTGAAAGGTTATTTGGTATACTTAATTCTTGTTGCTTAACACTCTTCAAAGTGTCGTAGCTAAATTCTTGAACACCTCTTTTTGCATGGAATACCACCTCTGTTCTTTTAACGCTTGGTATAATCTTGCCTTCTCCTACATATGCTACAATAAAATTATTAACGATGTCTTTAAGGCTCACCCCTGCGTAATCCCCATAATTAGTTTCCTTTAAACGAACTCTATAAAAGCCCACGGCAAAATCGCCTGTGGCTAATGTTATTAAGTTTTTTGATAATGTGTATTCAACGCTAACCGGTATATATGGATCAAGCCCAGATTGGCTATACTCTAATACAAAATTATTTTTCCAGTAGTTTACATCAGAGGGATTCCATGAACCACCGTCGTACAATTTCATTTTTTCGTCAAACGTATATTGCAGTGAAGTTGCCCCTAATAGTGTTTGATGTATAACCTGCGAAGCCGCGTAATATTGTTGATTTGTTTCGTTTATTAATCCCATATATTAGCTTTTTTCGTTTACTCTTTCTTCTTGTATTTTTCCTGCGGCAGCCTGAACTATTTGAGGGTCTCTTATAACTACGCCCGCGTATGCCAATATTCTTACTATTAATGAAGTCTGCTCTGTTGGCTGTAATTCAAAATTTACACTATTTGCTGGATCGTATATATATCCACCGCTTGTTGTGAATGCCCAAACAGGCGCAATAGGCTTTTTTAAATAACTTGCGGTTATATTGCTTTGTATACTTTTTGGGTATACGTATAATTTATTTTCTTCAAAAATATACACAGGGTATTCTGTTGTGGGTTTTGTTAAAGGAGACATATTAACATACAAAAAATCATTCCGGTTTATTCTTTCAACCTCAAGTTCGTCGTCATATATGACTGTACCTATTTTGTAAAAATCATTTTGATAAAGCACTACATTAATAGCAAAGACTGTTGCTGGAGCTGGGTTGACCGTTATAAATCCACCGCTTGCAGATAAAGTATATCCAATATTTTCTGTTTGCAAAACGCCGTCAAAAAATACTTGTAGCGTTCCTTCTGCAACTTGAGCCGCTTGCAATACCTGAAAAGCATACGCAGCTTGTCCTATTGTGGTAGTTATTGTTTCTTGCGCCACTTGAGAAGACGGTGTGGGCAAATTAAAATATCCACCAGGGTTGTAGTTTGCCGTAGTGGGTATTGTTTTAAATGGAGCTAACTTTTCCTCTATGTTTTTTACTCTATTAGAGTACTCGCTGTCATTTTCAGGAATACGTAGCTGTTGATTTAAGTCTTCAAAATATTCGTTGAACATTTCAAGTTGTACTTGTGCACCAATTTTGTTATATTCGTCAGGTGTTAAATAACCCCTACTTTCTTTGTTTAATATCAACAAAACAGTTCTATATACTGTATCTACGCTTACTGCCATTTGTTTTATTTATTATAATACTAAGCGGCAGAATAAACCACCGCTTGCATTATTATTACACGTTATTGTAACTTTTTCTCTATTGACCTTAAAACTTCAATACCTTCATCGGTTTTAAAGAATGCAGCCATAGCAGAATATGGATTTTCATCAAACGGAACAGTCATAAGCTTTCTGTCATTAGAAGCCCAACTAAATGTTCTGTTATCACCCGATAGTTTAATTATATTTGTTTCTGTTGCAACAATTGCTATGTTTCTAAGTTGAACATTTTCATCTGTAGCAAGTTCAATAAATAAATTTGGATTATTTTTTGCAAATAACAATAAATCTCTTTTTATCTCTTTAGATGACATTTCTGTTACTTTAGATCCAAGCTCTACTCTTAAAATTGCCTCGCCTTGATCAACACTCATTTCTCTGGCTGCATTTAATGCTTCAATTTGCATTTCAATTTCTACAATTTCATTTTTAGCTTCGCCAACCTTATCAAACTCTTCATATATCCGCCCCTTCATTGGGTGATATAAAGACAAAAGTTTTTGTAAATTTTGTTTTTGTTTTGGAACAAACAAAGTACCTTCTTTGAATATAATGTGAGCCATTGTCGCTTCACCTTTTTGCTCGTCCACTAAAGGAGAACTTTGATTAGTTGCATATCGCAACTCTCTTTGCTTTCCTGCTGTTTCATCAAACCACAATAAAGGATACCTTCTGCTGTGCTTTGCTGGAATTATATGTGTTAATGGGTTTCGTTTTCCTATTAAATAATAAGTTCTATCTTTAATTTCCCATTCAGGTTTAATTGGTTTTTGTTCTACAGTTTTAACCTTAACTGGTTTTGGAGGCGCAACCTCAATAATGTCTTCTGCTTTTTTAGCTTGTTTAGCCATAATATGATATAATAAAAATGTTAATAAAAGTAATAACTACCCCCGTCAATTCAACGAGGGTAATTACTACAGAATAATTATACTACTGGAGAAGATGTAAATAACACAAAGTTATTTGCAGCTTGCACACATAAGCATCTTTCAGATAGGAAGTGTACTTCCATAGCATCAAGATCAGATGTAGCAGCTCCACCTACAGAACCAGTAATCCAAGATTTCATACGTCTGTCATCAGCTTGCGAAGCACGGTAACGTACATGCAAGAATGGTCTACGAATGTTTGATCCAAGGATTTGATCGTATACAGTTGAAGTTCCAGCTGGAATAAGCACACCATCAATGTCATCCATACCACCACGAGTAGAGATGTCATTTAAGTATTTCCAGTCAGTCTTATAAAAATCGTAAGATCCTCTACGGAAACCGCTGAACCCTAGGTTCAATGCCATTTCTTCTGAGTTTTCAAACAATCCATAAGCAGTACCGCCACTACCTCCAGAAGAGATGTTAGCTAGCATATCATCAAAAGCTAGATTCGTGTCTCTATCTAAGAAAAGCATGTTTTCTTCAATAGCTCCCTGCGTATCTAATTGCTTAAGAATAACGTCAAATTCAGCAATACCAGAGCCAGCTCCAGTTCCGCCAAAATCAGCGTTAGTATATACGTTACCGCGATCTTCAATAGCTGCAAATAAACCTTCAGTACCTTTACCGTTGATTGTTGCACTAAATCCAGGTACTAAATTTTGGTTAGTAGCAAAACCGCCAGCGGCATCAGCAAGTTCACCTTCAACTACAGACATTTCTAGGTAATCTTCAAAGCGTAAGCGAGTTTCGCCTTCAGCTTTTAAGTACCATAAAAATCCAGAAGTTCCAGCTTCAGTAGCAACTTCTACCCAACCAATCTGAGCTGTGTCAGAACCAGAGATAGAATATTTATCTTTGATAATGATTGGTGAGTTAGAAAACTGCGTAAAAGATGGAGTGATGTTTGCCGTAGATCCTACTGTACCTTTAGCAAATTCAGAACCATATACAAATATATTAACAGTAGTTCCTAAACCGCTTAAATCAGCAGCTTGATAAGGATATACGATTGCAGTTGTATCAGTTACAGCACCTACAATAACTTTTTCAGTTTTTGGTGATCCACCTACAGTGGTATTGTCACCAACTACCAAAGTCATATTTGGTACAATAACGTGGCCAGCTGGCAAAGTTAATGTAGTAGCCTGGTCGCTAGTTACTCCTTGATAAGAGACGTGTAGTCTGTTTTGTTCAGACCAAACAACTTGGTCAGATTGTAGGGGCATTTCTGCTCCTACCATGCGTAAGAAGCCAGAGATAGTACGATTTCCATATCTTTCTATTTCTGCTTCGTAGATTTCGGGTAGATACTGCTGTGCAAAATCATTCCCTGATCCGTCAGTGAAGTTTAAATAGTTAGTGCTAAGCGCCTGTTGCTTTTGTGAAGGCAACGTGGACGCTGGAAAAGCACCACCATTTACAAAATTTCCTGCCATAATAAAATGTTTTAAAATTAGTTTTTAGTTCGTGTTTTAATTTTTAATCTTGAAGAATCAACACCATTAACAGCCTTTACTTTTATCCCATTAACAAAAACATTACCCGGAACAGATTGTCTTACATCAGCTGAAACATTATTAGATTTAGCTGTTATATCACGCACCGCGTCGGCCTTGCCTTGTTCATAAAAATGCTGGGCAATTGTGTCGGCATTTCTGGCTGCAAATATAGCTTTATGATATTGAGAGTAATTTTTAACTTGGCCGTTTTTGTCTAGAAACTTTCCGACAACACCTGTTAAATCACTTTGTTCATTCATAACTGAGCTAGCATCTTTTACTGAGTACCTGTATTTTTTTTCACCCACATTAAAATCAAAACCTTTGAAATCATTGTTAAAGTAATTTTCGGTACTTTTTAAAAACGTTTCGCGTACTTGCTGGTTTGCTTGTTGCTCTTCGTTGTATCTATTGAAAAAATCCATAGCTTTTTGTTGGTCTTGGGTTACGCCGGGCCTCAACTTGATTTCCTCGTAATATTTACCCTTTAAACTTTCCAAATAGTTTTTGGCTTTTGCAATTTCTTCCTTGTACGCAATTTTCTTTTTACGCACATCCCTTTCTTCGTCAAGCTCTTCATCATATGAAAAGTCTTCAAGTAAAAGGTTAATATCTTCGCCTTCCAAATAAGGCTTTGTTTTTCTATAATACTCTCTTAATAATGTAGCGTTATCTACATTGGAGTAATCAGCGTTTAGACGCACATAATCTTGCAATGTTCCGCCTGTTTCATTCATAAATTCTACAACCTTCTGAATGTTTTCAGGTAAGTTATGTTCCTGCCTATGTTCCGCAACAGTTTCTTCAATCACTTCTTGCGGAGCTTCAGCTTCTTCTTTTACCTCTTCATCTGTTATTTCTTGCAGTACCCCGTCATTCGCTTCTGCAGCGGCGTCCCGTACTTCTTCAACCACTTCTTCGCTGTTGCTTTCGTTTTCGGATTGTCCGACAGTATCATCGCCTGCATCTGTGCTCTGTTCTTGAACGGCATCTTTTTCCTCTTTTGGTTGTTCGTCAATTACCACCTTGGTAACTTCTTCTTCTTTTGGTTTAGACAAATCGACTTTAGCTACCTCATCTTTTTTAACCAACTTT
>JAHEKB010000141.1 GCA_024638525.1 Bacteroidota bacterium | reverse complement strand
GCAGAACTTACAGTGCAGGGCATCAAGCTCATTATGAAGGTTGCCACATTTGGTGCATTCTACAATGGTCTTGTTTTTACTGAACTCTACTGATACTATTCCGGTAGGCACCGCTATCACGGCATAACCAAGTATCATCAGTGCAGCAGAAAGGAATTGACCCAAAGGGGTAACAGGAGTTATGTCCCCATATCCCACAGTTGTCAAAGTGACAATTGCCCAGTATATACTCTTTGGAATTGAATTAAAGCCGGCCTCTGTCGGTTCGATCATATACATCACTGTTCCCATCACGATAACAATAATCAAGACCGTAACAAAAAAGACAATAATCTTGGCACTGCTTCTTCTAATAGCAGCACTCAGGGATTGAGCTTCTACCATGAACGAGGTTAAGCGCAGCACTCTGAACACCCTGAGTAACCTAAAGGTTCGTATCATTAGAAGCACCTGAGGTCCGCTGAAAAACAGAGCCAAATATGTGGGTATGGTAGAGAGCAGATCTACGAGCCCCCAGAAACTAAGAATATACTTTCTTGGCTTTGCACTGATGTAAATCCTCATGATATACTCCACTGTAAACAAAACCGTAAAAATGTATTCCGCAATGGTAAAAAACACACCATAGCTGGCATTCAGCGAAGGTACGCTTTCGGCCATGACGGTCAGGACGGACAGCAAGATGGCATAAAGCAATAAAATGTCAAAGCGCCTACCTTCTCGTGTGTCAGCCTCAAAAATGATATCATACCAATAGGATTTGAAATCCGGATGGTCTTGATCTTTGACAGATGGATACTTTGCCATTAACGCAAAGTAAAACACTGTAATCGATTATTCCCGCTTTGAGTTGTTAAGACTGATTCTTACCCCAAAATTTAGACCGATTCCTATTCCTTGAGATCTGAGTTGATCTTTTACTAACAAACTTCCTTGGGAATCCACAAATTCAAGTGATATGGCTTGATGGGTTAAGGAAGAAGCATTGGCATAAAATGAAGCATCCAATGCCAGATATGAATTTACGGCTCGAAGTATCCCGCTTTCCAATCTGAACATATAGTTTCCCTCTTGAAAGCTGTTGCCAAAGGATCTCATTTCCAAGCTGGAAATCGGGTTTTGATCTTTGTCATAGATGTAATCCGTTTGACTATCGAGACCCGTTCGATTCAATTTTTTATGCGCATATACTGAAATTCCTCCACAGGCATACCATTGAGTATTCTGGTCTATGAAACTACTGTATTGCGCACCTAAGAATATTTGGTATGAAGTATAGGCTGGGAAAGCAGTATTATCAAAGTATAGTTCTAACTGCTCTGTGGCCGGTTCAAATACTTCTACAGAAAATTTTGCGGTATAATCGCGTTTGATCAGCCCCAGTTTGAGTTCCCAATTCTTTTCTAGTTCTTTAATCGCAAAAAGAGAAAAGCTCGCGTCTAACTGTGTTTGTAGTCGCACCGCTTGACTGTTGTTGTGAAAGAACTCCATCTTAGGACCCAATTGAATGCTCAGGTGATCGATGAGCTGGGCTTTGAGCAGCGCCGTGGATAGTAAAAACAAAGTTAAAAATACAGACCTCAAAATAGATTCAATTGCATCTGTTTCAAATGAAAGCTTTTTCGATGAACTGAGCTATATCCAAACTCACGAATAGCCTTTATATGTTGAGGTGTGGCATATCCTTTATGTCTATTAAAGCCATATTCTGGATAGCGGGCATCTAAATGGAGCATAAATTCATCTCTATGTGTTTTAGCTAGGATAGAAGCTGCTGCAATAGATGCAAACACAGAATCACCTTTTACCACCGTTTCAAAATCAATATTGTCATATGGGGGAAATCGGTTTCCATCGATGAGCAGAAAATCTGGCTTTCGCTGTAATTCAGCAATTGCTCTGTGCATAGCTTTGAAGGAGGCATTTAAAATATTAATCTCATCGATTTCAAGCTCTGAGCAAATACCAATAGCCCAAGCCAATGCTTTATTTTCAATTTCAATTCTCAAGATATCGCGTTCTGCCGGTTTTAACTTTTTGGAATCGTTTAAACCTTCAATCCCGTGATTGGGACTGAGAATGACGGCTGCCGCATACACAGGACCAGCCAAACAACCTCTACCCGCTTCGTCACAACCGGCTTCGATTCGACCGCTCTGTTTGTAGTCTGCAAGCACCGAACAAAAATAATTAAGTTTGCAAGCCTTTATTCATGGAGTACAGAAAGCAGATTTATAGCAATTACCACAGTACGCATGTCAATGCTTCAGGTATTGATAATAAAGACATCCTCAATCAACAATCTGCCTTTTATAAAAAGGAGTTAATTCCATATTTAAACAAGAACCAAACTGCTGATATTCTCGAGATTGGTTGTGGTTTTGGCAGCTTTATAAAAGCTGCAAAGGACAAAGGCTTCCAAAAGGTAGAAGGTATTGATTTAAGCGAGGAGCAGGTAAATGTTGCTCATCAATTGGGATTGAATGAGGTTCGCCAAGGCGATCTCTTTGAGGCCATGCCAGAAAATGGAGATCGAGATGCCATTGTTGGGATCGATATCATCGAACACTTCAGTAAGGATGAATTAATGCAGCTTTTAGCCTCGTGTAAAGCACATCTAAAACCCGGAGGCTTTGTCCTGTTTCGCACGCCGAACATGGATGCCCCGCTTTCTTCGGTATATGCGCATGCCGACTTTAGCCATGAGGTGTTTTTGAACAAGAGCTCAGCCTTGCAGCTCTTACGCGCCGCGGGTTTTGAAAGGGTTGAAGTCTATCCAAGTTTAATTCACAATGCATCTCCATTGAAAGAGGTCATTCGAAAAATCTTGTGGTCATTAAAACTAATCCAGTGCAAGCTTGTGCTCTATGCAAGTGGCAGAACTTGGAATGAAGTAGTTTTTACTCCCAATCTAATCATCAAGGCTTATAGGCCTTAGACATCAAAGTCCAAGCCAAATCGCTGAGCGAATTCTTTGAGCTCAGGGTAGTCCTTGCTCAAGGCATTAAATTGCTGCTTTGGCGTAAATAATTTGTACTCTGCTACTTTTTCAGAATTAATTTGGAAGTCGAAATCCAGTGCAAAACCATATTCAGCCAAATAAATCTTGAATTCAGTTAAGCTTGACTCCAACTCATTTTTCAATGTTTTGGAACCCACAATAAAAGTGATTGAAGAGCCTTCCAATTCAAAGAGTGGATCGTTGAAATAGGAAGACAGGGAACGCTTCTGAGCAGTGTTCAGTTTTGCTGCATATGCTTTGCAACTTTTGACAAAATCATCTTTGCTTGGAGTTTGAAGTTCTTTTTCAGTTGGAACTTCTTCTACTTCTTCATTGCTCACCGACGGCTTCTTGACTTTTGCTTTTAAGGCCTGTTTGATGCTACCTATTCGGACAGTGCTAACTACTTCGTCTAACATTTCTTCTCTCAAGGGCTTCTTATGCTCCTCAAGCTCAGACTTAAAAAACAGCTCGTAATACCCCGTGGAAGAAAGCAGTCTTAATTCAGGCTTTTTTTTTTCACTACATCAATGGCGTGCTGAAGGGAGGCCAGTTTTATCAAACAGAGTTCAACATGCAACCTCTGGTTTCTTGAGGCTTTATAGTGCGTATCACATTCTCCCAGAATATTTATTGCATTGATTAAAAATGACGTGGATACCAGTTGAGCTTGGCGCTCATACCTGCCACTCATCTCTGCTGACTTATCCAATAAAGTTCTAGTCTCTGCAGTTCGCGCCATTAAGAGGTCTCTGAAGTGATTGGCCAAGCCATTGATGAATAATTGGCCATCAAATCCCTTGGACTGAATTTCATCGTAAATTAAAAGTGCCTTGGATAGCTCGGCGTCAACAAATGTATCTGTAATTCGAAAGTAGTACTCGTAATCCAGGATGTTTAGATTTTGAATTACCTCCTTATAACCAATCTTGCCAGCTTCACCAAAGCTTGCCATTTGATCGAATATTGACAGAGCATCTCGCAGTGCTCCGTCGGCCTTCAATGCAATCAGATGTAGAGCTTCTTCTTCTGCCACTATGCCCTCCTGCTTCGCAATTCCACTAAGATGCTTCACAATTTCTCCTACTTGTATGCGCTCAAAATTGAAAATTTGGCAACGTGAAAGGATGGTGGGAAGGATTTTATGTCGCTCTGTAGTTGCTAGTATAAAGATGGCATAAGAGGGTGGTTCTTCCAAAGTCTTGAGAAAAGCATTGAAAGCAGATTGCGACAACATGTGAACCTCATCAATGATATAGACCTTATACTCTCCCGTTTGCGGAGGTATTCTAACCTGCTCATTAAGACTCCTTATATCATCCACAGAATTGTGAGAAGCTGCATCTAACTCAAAAATGTTGTATGAAAAATCGTAATCTTCAGGAACGGTTCCCTTGTTAATTTCTTTGGCTAGAATTCTGGCACATGTAGTTTTTCCTACTCCTCTTGGCCCACAAAAAAGGAAGGCCTGCGCCAGTCGATCGTTTTTGATCTCATTGACCAATGTTTGAGTAATGTGTTTCTGCCCTACAACAGCATCAAAGCTTTCGGGTCTGTACTTTCTTGCAGAAACAATGAAATTAGACATTCAATTGCAAAGATGAATTCCTATCGGGATTATTCAAGGGGTGTGGATAATTGGCAAATACTGTGAAGGAATTTATTGTGATGAGCGCTTGAGAAAAGAATGGCGACGTTCGGTGATTTAATTTGCCACCTGGCTGTCCTTACCATAAATTTATTGCTGGGGAGGGGGGCTTGGCCCCCAAGCAATTGTAGTATGTTTGCTAAAGCTGTGAGAACAATTTTAATCATCCCACCTACTCTCCTCCTTTTCTTTGTTCTCTCCTGCGCATCAAGAGAGCACCACGCATTTCCATACAATCGCATAGAGTATCCTCCAACAGATTGGCTTGTACAGGTCTACATTAAAAAAGGCTCAGACCAAGTCCAAGTCACAAAAAAGTTGAAGTTTAGACAAACGACCTATTACGGGTGCTATTCTGGTGAAGTGCGCATTCACCTTTCCAATGGGCAAAAACAAGACTTTGAAGTGGAGTGGCGCTCTTGGATCAGACCAGAGAGAATAGATCTGATCATGCGACCTAAGAAAAGTGGAAAGGAGCGCAGTTTCAGCGCTATGCCAAAAGGATATAGTGAAATTTATCTCAGCGACGACAAAACAGCTGTTAGATTACCACATAGAACGGCACTACATTGGTCCATCATTGAGACGCGAGATAACGAACACAGTCTTATTGGAGAGAAGCCCATATGGAAGCTGAATAGAGAGATGGATGATTATCCCATACTTTACTTGAGTTATTTGGCGGCGAGGAACTACTACAGAGAGTGAATACGAGAGTGAGGGAATGCAGTTGTTAGTCCGAATAAGTTGAATGAAATTGCAGTGCAGATTTGGCACACAAATTCCACTGTAATATCCTTTCGTATTTCATTAGGGTTTTATTACTTTTGCAGCCCTAAATTTTTTTAGAACAAATAATAATGGACAAAACATTTTACGAGTCTGTGATCATTCTAACACCCGTGCTTAGTGAGAAGATGCTGCAAGATGCAGTGGAAGCTTACAAGAAGCTGATCACAGAAAATGGTGGAGAGCTCATCCACGAAGAAAATTGGGGTTTGACCAAAATGGCCTACCCAATTCAAAAGAAGACCACTGGGTTCTACCAGATCTTTGAGTTCACTTCTGACAATGCAGAACTGGTTGATAAACTAGAGCTTGCATACAGAAGGGACGAGCAGGTATTGAGATACCTCACCATTAAATTAGACAAGCACGCTATCGTTTACAACGAACGAAGAAGAAAAGGAGAGTTTAACAAACCTAAAGAAGTGAAAGAGGAGGCAACAGCATGAGCAGGAACAACAAACGCCAGTATCGATTCTCAACAGCGCCCTTGAATCAAACCAAGAAGTATTGCAGGTTTAAAAAGAGTGGCATTAAGTACATCGATTATAAGAATCCTGATTTCTTGATGAAGTTCATCAATGAACAAGGCAAACTTCTTCCTAGAAGAATTACAGGAACTTCTCTGAAGTACCAGCGCAAAATAGCTCAGGCCGTTAAACGCGCCCGACACATAGCTCTCTTGCCATATGTAGCGGATCAATTAAAATAAGTTCAAGCCTAAAATAGAAGATCATGAAAGTAATTTTAAAGGATTTCGTAAAGGGATTGGGTGAAAAGAACGATATCGTAGTAGTTAAAAACGGCTATGGTAGAAACTACTTAATTCCACAAGGGCTTGCTACGATTGCCACGGATTCAGCCGTCAAGATGGCTGAAGAGAATATTCGTCAGGCATCGCACAAGCAAGAAAAGATCAAAGCAGAGGCGGAAGGTTTGGCAGAGAAGATGAAAGGAATCAAACTCACCATTCCAACCAAAGCCGGCTCTAACGGCAAGATCTTTGGATCTGTAACAAGCATTCAAATTGCTCAAGCTCTCGCGGATAGAGGATTTGAAGTAGATCGAAGAAAAATCAATTCT